>NZ_JACJOQ010000583.1:0-29015 GCF_014695635.1 Coleofasciculus sp. FACHB-712
TTCAATTCGCAGTACGTCTGGCGGCAAAAGATGCAAATCCCTAAAACTGTCTAGGATCTCTACTTGTCCGCTGAAGGCAATCAGCTCTCCTCGACGCACGACCAGCGTCTCCCGATCGAGGGTCAGTCGGATCGGTGCTTCATCAATTTCAGGTGGCTCAGTTTCTGCTGAGTAACTTCTTCCGGCGGCAGCAAAGGAAAGCTCCGACGAGTTACTGACAGGGGGAGACGTTAAGGAATCGCGGGAAAACTCACTCTGCGGGATAGCTCCACGAGCCGTAGATGTCGGCTCAAACGCTTGCCAGACGGGATCGACGACTTCCTGTAAGATTTCGTCCACCATTTGTAGCGAGTGTTCTACGAGGCGGCTGACGGGCACTGCCGCCTTTGGAGGGGTGCGGTTGAGTGCCGTCTCCCATCTTTGTGCCTCCGATGCCCCGAAAGAGAGGAATAATTCATTGACTGCCTCATCATCGTCTTCTTCCCAGCCAGCATTAGTCATCGCCTCTGTCACTGATTCGTCCTCTGGGGAAGGAGGCACTGGATTCGGAAGGTCAACGTCGGCGGTGAGCGTTTCAGTGGTTGTCGGGGCAGGGTTAACGGGGCGGTCAGCGGCAGAACCTGCGGATGATTCTTGGACGGTTTCGGTGGCGACACCTACCTGGGCACTCCAAACGGGTCGCATGTGTCCAACTAAATCGACATCTGCATCTGCCGGGGTGGTTGGAAAAACCTGGAATTGAATTGCCTGCTGCCAAGTGTTGCCGAGGAAATCTGACATGATATCGCCAGAGCAGCGCAACTCCCAGCGCCCCGACTTGAGATAGGTGAAGGGAATGACCACCATCAAGCCTTCGGCGTTGGTGCGGCGCGATCGCTTCTGAAACCGCCGCTTGGGGGGAACTTCCTCAGTGCTGTCATAGGTGATGCGAATTTCCACCTCGGTGTTGGGACGGCTGGAGTGAGCAACCACCCGATACCGACCTTCTTGGATTTCCACACTTGGCGTCTCTAGGGAGAGCCAGGAAGAATCACCCTCTTGTTGTATTAGAAATTGCCAGTATTCCATAGGAGGCAAGCAGCAAGCATAAAGGATGAAGTATAAAGGATGAAGTTATTAGAGGCGCGGCTGAAAGACAGTGTGACGTATTATTACACGCCAAACTTCACACTTCATACTTCATATTCTTGTTATCTTTTTACTTTAATCTGCTGCCGCAGTTCCTCGATCGTTCCTAATAATTCACTTTGAGCGATCGCACTCTGCTCTTTCGATGCCATCCACTTCAGCTTGACAGTTTGGTTCTCTGCTTCCTCTTCTCCCAAAACCAAGCAAGCAACTGCACCGCTACGGTCAGCCCTAGCGAACTGCTTTTTAAAAGCACTTCCACTCAGGTCTAGATCCACGCTAAACCCAGCTTGACGTAATTTTTGAGCCAATTGTAAAGCTTGGGATTCTGCTTTCTCGCCTCTGGAAACAACGTAAAAATCCAACGTCGGGACGGGTACCTCTTGCAGCTGTTGCAACAGGATGATCAAGCGTTCTAAGCCCATTGCCCAACCCACTGCGGGTGTCTTGGGTCCCCCTAGTTCTGCTACCAGCCCATCGTAGCGTCCGCCACCACAGACAGTTGCTTGCGCTCCCAGGTCGTCCGAGATAATTTCAAAGGCAATGTGGGTGTAGTAATCCAGACCGCGCACCAGACGCGGATTGAGTTGGTAAGCAATCCCCAAATCATCCAGACGTGCTTGGATTTGCTCAAAGTAACGACCAGAATCTGCACTCAGATAATCCAAGATACTGGGAGCATTTTGAACAATTGCTTGCGTCTCCCGATCCTTACTATCGAGTATCCGCAAGGGATTGCGACTCAGCCGTACCTGCGAATCTGGGTCTAACTCTTCTTTGTAGGGAGTCAGGTAATCTACCAGTGCTTGCCGGTAACGCTGTCGATCTTCAGGATTTCCGACTGAGTTAATATCCATGCGGAGATTTTTTAGACCGAGGGTTTGCAGAATATCGGTAGCGATCGCAATGACCTCTGCATCTGCCCTCGAATCGGCAGTCCCCAACACCTCTACACCCAGCTGGTTAAATTGCCGCTGTCGTCCGTTCTGGGGATTTTCGTAACGAAACATCGGTCCCAAATACCAGAGGCGCTGAATCCCACTTTTGACATCAAGCGCGTTTTCAATATAAGAGCGCACGACCCCAGCCGTTCCCTCCGGTCTCAGAGTCATGGAATAAGGATTTTTCCCCCGACTCCTGAAGGTGTACATTTCCTTCCCGACCACGTCTGTGGCTTCGCCAATCCCACGCTCAAATAGCGTCGTCAGCTCAAAAATCGGGGTGCGAATTTCTTGATAAGCTGCTCTGCTTAGAATATCCCGTGCGACCGATTCTACCCATTGCCAGTACCCGACTTCTTCGGGCAGAATATCCCGCGTTCCCTTTATCGCTTGAAAGCTTCCCATGGTTTAGATTTTTGATTCTAGTGCGTGTCATAAATTTTTCACCCCCTGGAGTTTAACTTTACCCCCTTCCCTGATAGGAAAGGGGGTAGGGGATTAGGTCATTGCGATGACGATAACTTCATGACACTAAAGATTTTAGATTTTAGATTTAATCTCATCTAAAATCCAAAAATTATTGGTTTTCCTCCCAAGGGCAATAGCGCTGACTATAGTAGTCCAAAATCTGCGTGACCCATTGGCGACTCAATGAATCAGCATCTTCTGCATACTGAATCCACAAGCCGCCAATTTGGCTTTGATAATAGTCGAACGATTGCCCCGAAGGCTGGGGAACCAAACCTGTGTCTACCCCTCCCACCTGACGCAAATGGGCAGCAATTTCCCGATATACCGCTAAGGGTAATCCAGGGAAGTGAATTTCATACCGCAGGCGTTCTCCTCCAGCAGTCTGCACCCTTTCAACTCCTACAACAACTGAATCGTGGTACTTGTTTAAGCTTGAGGAGAGCCATTGATTCCTGGCTCCTTAGCAGGAGCAACAGCCGTCGGTGTACCGGGTTGATCGGGCGTTGCCACTGGTTTTTCCCCAACCCGTCTGGCAACTTCTCTGCCGTATTGCTCCAGAATCACTACCGGACTAGCACCATTATTGACTTCAATCCGCTTGACTAGCACCTGTCCATTGGATAAGCGCTGTCCCACTCCAACGTAGCGACTTGGCTCGTTTGGTACCCTCACAATTGCCTGAGGTTCACCACCAACCTGAACCACTCCTGTGACTTCTACACTTCTTGCCAAGTTTGGTTCTGGTAGCGGTGGCAGTTTAGGTAGAAGTGGCGCGGGAGCTGGAATCCGAGGAGCCATAACAATCGGGCTACGTGGAGCTAGAGGGTTTCTGTTCCCCGGAGGTGGAGTGTTTCTCCTACCCGCAGTCGCCCCATTCCCATTTCTAGCACCTGGAGTGGTAGTGGGGCGTATCGTCGTCCTGCCGCCTGCGTTCCCCCGACTGCCAGCATTCCCTCCGCCTCCAGCGGTTCTGGAAGGTCTGACAGGGGGCAGGGGTGGCGGTACGGGAATCACTCGACGCCCAGGAGTCAAACCCTGAGGAGGAGCTACACCAGGAGCCGGAAACGGAGGGGGAGGCGAACCCGAACCCGTCTCGTTTGGTGTCACTTCCACAATTGGTTTCAGGGGAACAAGTGCAAACGGATCTTGCCGCCCTTTCTGAATTTCTCGCAGCCGTGCATCAGAGTTCGTAGATGGAATCAAGCCAGAAAGCCCAGGAAGGGGCGGTTTTGGGGTAACTGTCGGAGGCTCGGTAAATGGCGGGGCTGTTGGTGAAACAGACGGAGCGGGAACTGGAACAATGCTAGGGCTAGGAGCTACAGCCGTATCCTCTCCCTGTGAACATCCCCCCGCTAACACAGCAAGTATTCCCAAAAACGCAATCCATGAATGTTGACGCATGACCAGTCTCCCAGAGCTTTACCTGCATCCGCCCATAGAAATTCCCTGTTTGCTTTCAACAGTTCTAAATATATGCGGATAATTTATTTTATTAAATGTGTGCAAAAACACCCATCTATATATTCAGTTTACTGGACAGAGATCGATCCATCGCTTTTGTGTTCCTTATCTTCAAAGAATCGGGAATCTCAGTTTCCGGTTGTTGGAAGAATCAATCGTCAATCCCAACCATTGACTTTTTCAGTGCATCCAGTCCCTTTTTGACCCGTCGAGAAACGGTCACAACACTGATATCTAAGCGTTCTGCAACTTCTTTTTGCGTTAAGTCGTGTAAGAAAACAAATTCCAAGATTTCGCGGGTTCGCTTTTCTAGCTGAACTAAAGCTTGTTGCAGGCGAAGCTGGTCTTCTTGCGCTAACTGAAAACTCCGATATTGCGGGTCTGGGACGATTTCACCTAAGCAAGTTTCACCTTCCGAACCATCCCCTAGGGGTACATCTAAACTTACAAGTTCGCGGTTTTGAAAGGCCAACTTGATTTCCTGCCATTCTGCCTGTGAAATTTCTAGCTTTGCTGCCACCTCTGAATCGGTAGGAGGTCGGTTGTACTTCTGCTGGAAATACCGCGTCAAAGAAACTGCCTGATAGTGCAGTGCTTCCCAACGCCGAGGAATGCGGAATGAGCCGCCTTTATCCCGTAAATAGTGCTGAATTTCTCCGCGAATGTAGGGGATAGCAAAGGAACTGAAGGCGTGACCCTTGGACAAGTCAAAGCGCTCAATTGCTCGAATTAAGCCTAAACAGCCGACTTGAAGCAAGTCTTCGTAACTTTCTGTACATTGATTAGTCCAGTGATGTGCTTCTTTTCTCACCAATCCAAAATTCAGTTTTACCAGCTGATTGCGAACAGTATCTA
Organism: Coleofasciculus sp. FACHB-712; assembly: GCF_014695635.1. Lineage (NCBI taxonomy): Bacteria > Bacillati > Cyanobacteriota > Cyanophyceae > Coleofasciculales > Coleofasciculaceae > Coleofasciculus > Coleofasciculus sp. FACHB-712. The sequence goes on from NZ_JACJOQ010000583.1 coordinate 4,857, forward strand.
AACGATTTTGCTGGTACTCTCGCAACAGCCGTAAGCTTTCATGCTTCAGTTCAGGAGTGGCAGTGCTATACATATACGAAGTTCAGTTGGTAGAGTGGCCCGGTTAAAAACGTTTGTTTCAGTTATATTCTGTTTTTGAAGTGGGTGCTGTGATACTAAACATAGGTTGCGATAACAAAACTTTAAGCCGGAAAGCGAACAAATGCAGTTGGGGAAACGCCCAGGAATGTAGCCTTTTCCCCAAATTGCGATAAGTTGCTTTCTTTTCCTCGCTTCAAAATTCAGTTTATTCTCTGAACCTGGTCAATTACAACAGCATTTTCACCGAGAAACTCTCTTGTGGGAATCACTCACATGATTGCGGAGTGTAGGCAGAAGGATTAAACAGCAGATGCTGACCTTGCTAAGGAAAAGAAAAAAGGGGTTCCAAACCCCTTTTCTTCACCTGCAAGCAAAGCCAAGCAGCGTGGCTCGGTGCTAACGAGCAGATTTAAGCCTGGTCTGGTGAAATCCGAGCATAGAAAATGCCGCGAATTTTCACTTCCTTAGCTTCACCAGCGCCCAGATCGGTATCGGATGGCTGTTCGCTCTCAAAGGTACCGGCAATTTCACCTGTGGCGTTATCCACTTTAGCGACTTGGAGAGAAATTTCGCCCTTGAGGGTTTCAGCACGCTTCACATTGGCACGTGTCAGTGCTTCCTGATCGGCTTGACTGGGGAGTGCTACTGCATTGTCATAACCAGTGACAACACCGCGACCCTTGGGATCGAGGAAAGCTGCTCCCCGATAGGAGGGAACGTTAAATTCGCCTTCAAAGTCAGTCGAGGTGTTAATACTGTCCATTCCTGGCTGGCTTTTGGCAACCAGATTTTTGATCGTGAATAGAAAGGGTACTCGCTCACCACCCGGTAGCTGGACGGTAATAGCTTGGAAGTCGAGACCATCCTGTTCAATAAAGGTCAAACGACGATCTTGATCAACTTGCAATTTACCCAGCACCTGGTCGATGCTAGAAGTAAACCGGGTCAACAACTTACCCTGAACGAATTGGGCGGATTGACGTTTGTTTGTAGATTCTTCTTTGACAAAGAAGCTGGTTGGCTGTAGGCACAGATTCGTCAAAGCATACGACTGTCCAGGCTGAATGGGAATGGCACCGCGTGTCGTTTCTGACAGTTGCGGGCAGTTATTCGCAAGCCCGGTACCTCGAATTTGGTCGTAAGTGAGTGGAGTGGGAACACTGGTCGCAGCTGCTGGACCTTCACTACAAGCAGTTAATACTCCCAAGCACAAAGCTAGGAAGGCAACAATGAAAGCGCGATACCTCATGGTCAACCTCAAATATTTAATCTAGGAATCCCTACCAGTAGAATCTGATATTGGGCTTAAGTTACAACAGACAAAAGTGAAATTCTTAATCAGGCTCGGAATGGTTCGGCTCAGAATCTCTACAGTGAATTTTACAAGGCTTTGTGTTGCCTTTATCCTGAAGCTCAGTGTAAATTGACCATTCCAGTCAGTGAAAGACTCGGTTAAAGTTGAGTTGATCAAACGGAGTAAAGGGGATGGCGTGAACAGCGATCAGAATTTAGAATTGGGGCTTTTGAAGCCGGAACTGCAAGCGATCGCTACTTCTGTTCGCGCTTTGGCACAGACTTGCCAGGGGGATACTCTGGCTCTGTTGGCGTTGCTGCGGGCGTTAGAAAGTTGGCATCGTGAGATTCGAGATACTGTGTTTCAAGCGTCTTTACCGGATAATCGTCAGGCTCTATATGCCCTGCTGAAGGATATGGAAGAAGAAGGCGGCTGGCCCTATATTGAGCGCATGAAGGTGCGATCGCTGTTGGAAAAGCTCTCAGCCGCAGAATCGCCCAATTCTTCACACCCTCTACCACTGGAGTCAGAAACTCACCCACCTCAGCCTGGTTGAAGTTACACGGTTGAAGGCAAAACTCTTTCACTGGCGTGGCTCTAGGCGTGTGAAGTTGTCAATCTTTATTGGGCTATAGAGTACAACAAATGCTAAGATCCTCCAGTTATTAATGCAATCTCTGAACACTAACCCCCTGCTTAATTTATGCCGGTTGCTGTTAATCCGATTAAGTTTGGTACAGATGGCTGGCGAGGCATCATCGCCGCAGACTTTACGTTTGAGCGGGTGGCTTTGGTAGCACCGTTGGCGGCACAAGTCCTGGCAAATGTCTATGGCGAGACGACGGGTAGCCGCACAATTATTGTGGGTTATGACCGGCGCTTTATGGCGGAAACGTTTGCCCGTAAAGCGGCCCAAGTCGTGCAAGCAGCCGGATTTGAGGTGCTGCTGAGCAGTAGTTATGCCCCCACACCGGCATTCAGCTGGGCGGCTTATCAACGGAGAGCTTTGGGAGCTTTGGTGATAACCGCTAGTCATAATCCCGGAGCATATTCAGGGTTAAAAGTCAAGGGTGCATTTGGAGGATCGGTACCCCCGGAAATTACTCAGCAGATTGAAGCGTTGTTAGAGAAGGAACCGTCACCTGACTCGACGATGGCGGGAAGCTTGGAGATGTTCGACCCGTGGCCCAATTACTGCGAAGCGCTACGGGCGAAAGTGGATATTACTTGCATTCAGGATGCGATCGCCCAAAAGAAACTTGCTGTCTTTGCTGATGTGATGCACGGTGCTGCTGCGACAGGACTAGAGCAACTGCTGCAAACGCCAATCCAGGAAATTAATAGTTCTCGCGATCCTTTATTTGGTGGCAGTGCGCCGGAACCTTTGCCGCGTTACCTTTCCCAGATGTTTCGGCAGATGCGGACTCACCGACGCCGCAGCGGTGATGGGTTGGCAGTGGGGTTTGTATTTGATGGAGATAGCGATCGCATTGCGGCTGTCGATGGACAGGGAAATTTCCTCAGTTCCCAAATCCTCATCCCAATTTTGATCGAACACATGGCATCTCGGCGGGGATTGACGGGCGAAGTCGTGAAAACGGTGAGTGGTTCCGACTTGTTTCCCCGCGTTGCCTCCCTGTACAATCTGCCAGTGTATGAGACGCCTATTGGATACAAGTACATCGCCGACCGGATGCTAACGACTCAGGTGTTAGTCGGTGGTGAAGAGTCGGGAGGGATTGGCTACGGCAATCATATTCCAGAACGGGATGGGCTGTTGTCAGCGCTGTATCTGCTAGAAGCGATCGCGCAATCAGGAATGGATCTCAGCGATCTTTACCAGCGCTTGCAGGAGAAAACTGGCTTTCATTCTGCCTACGACCGCATTGACCTACCATTAGCGAGTATGGAAGTGCGATCGCGCCTGCTAGAACAATTACAAAATACACCCTTAACTGAGATTGCCGGTCGGTCGGTAATTGATTGCCTAACGATTGATGGTTATAAGTTCCGGTTAGCCGATGATAGTTGGTTGATGATTCGCTTCAGCGGAACCGAACCCGTTTTGCGGTTGTACTGCGAAGCGCCAACGCTGAAACAAGTTCATCACACCTTAGAGTGGGCGAACAAGTGGGCGAATTCAGTTTAAGCCCTACAAAGTATCTAGCTCGGTACCCAATGTCCGTAGTTTCGCAACAAAAAGGAATCGGCTCAAACTTGAGCCGATTCCTTTTTGTGAATAAGCAAAAATAAATTTCAATGCTGAGTAAACCAGACACTTTAAACACTCCTTTTGGTTCATGATTAGGAATGCGGAATGCCAAAGAATTGCATCATTTGCTTATATAAGTCTTGGTTTTCCTATTCAATATAAAGACGGATATAAGTTGTATATTTTAGCACTGATATAGAGACTGTCAAAACGGTTGGCTTGCTGCTGACAATATCCCTCCTTACTACTAAACAGATATAAACAGATAAAAACGGACTTAGCCAAATTTGCTCCTTTCTGTGGCAATCTGAGAAACAGAGAGGAAAGCCAAAATTAAACAAAAGGTTATGCAAACCCTGCCCAATCCAAGCACTACCAGTGCATCTTCCAGTCAACCCTCCTTTGAAACCACTATCAAGCGGCGCAAAACTCGTCCCGTCAAGGTGGGAAATGTCACGATTGGCGGCAACTACCCAGTGGTAGTGCAGTCGATGATTAATGAAGACACGCTTGATATTGATGGGTCGGTTGCCGGAATTCGCCGCCTGCACGAGATTGGCTGCGAAATTGTCCGCGTTACCGTGCCAAGTATCGGTCATGCCAAAGCTTTAGCGGAAATCAAGCATAAATTAGCTCAAACCTATCAACCAGTGCCCCTGGTCGCTGATGTGCATCACAACGGCATGAAGATTGCCTTGGAAGTTGCCAAGCACGTTGATAAGGTGCGGATTAATCCAGGGTTGTATGTATTTGAAAAGCCAAAAGCGGATAGAACGGAATATACCCAAGCCGAATTTGATGAAATTGGCGAAAAAATCCGCGAAACTTTAGAACCCCTGGTAGTTTCCTTGCGAGATCAGGGTAAGGCAATGCGAATCGGGGTAAATCACGGTTCTCTTGCTGAACGGATGCTGTTTTCCTACGGCGATACCCCCGAAGGGATGGTGGAATCTGCCCTAGAATTTATCAAAATTTGTGAATCTCTCGACTTCCGGAACCTGGTAATTTCTCTGAAAGCCTCGCGGGTGCCCGTGATGTTAGCCGCTTATCGTCTGATGGCACAGCGGATGGATGCGCTAGGCATGGATTATCCCTTGCATTTGGGCGTCACTGAAGCGGGTGATGGCGAATACGGACGGATTAAGTCTACCGCAGGCATTGCGCCTCTGCTTGCTGATGGGATTGGCGATACGATTCGAGTCTCAATCACTGAAGCACCGGAAAAAGAGATTCCCGTTTGCTACAGCATTCTGCAAGCTCTGGGATTGCGGAAAACGATGGTGGAATATGTCGCCTGCCCCTCATGTGGGCGGACATTGTTTAATCTAGAAGAAGTGCTGCACGAAGTGCGGGAAGCCACCAAACATCTTACAGGTCTGGACATAGCAGTCATGGGATGTATTGTCAATGGTCCCGGAGAAATGGCGGATGCCGACTATGGTTATGTTGGTAAACAGCCCGGTTACATCTCTCTGTATCGTGGCAGAGAAGAAATCAAAAAAGTGCCAGAGTCTCAAGGAGTTGAAGAGTTGATTAATTTAATTAAGGCAGATGGACGTTGGGTCGATCCTTAAGTAAGTGCTGAGTGGTGAGTGTCGAGACAAAAGTTAATTCAAAACTCACAAAATAATAAGTGTTGAGGAAAGCATTAATTTAAAACTCAATCGCGAGAAATCGCGTTTTTACAGCTCAAAACTCAAAACTCTCTACTTCCGGACTTGCACTTAGTGCAGCTGGATAAATAATTGCGCTCTCCGGCTTCCATATATGGCCTGTGCTAGAGTTAGCGTAATTCCTTGGCAGTAGTTTCCCCCCGGCTCAGAAAGGATCATGGTAATTACAAAACGCGGGCTCGTTCTCGGTGCGACAGCACTGGTTTTATCGACTGTTGCTGTTACGGGCGCTGGTATTCATCTGTCTCAAGGTCAGGCTTTTTTTCGTGAAAGTCCCAAGGAACTTGTAGATGAAGTATGGCAGATTATTGACCGCAGTTACGTAGATGGCACCTTTAATAAAGTCAATTGGCGGTCAGTTCGTAAAGACTACCTGAATCGGTCTTACCCCAGCAAGAAGGAAGCCTATGAGGCGATCCGGGAGATGCTGAAAAAGCTGAACGATCCCTACACCCGCTTCATGGACCCGGAAGAGTTCAAGAGCATGCAGATTGATACTTCTGGGGAATTAACTGGCGTTGGCATTCAACTCGCTCAAGATGAGAAATCGAAAAAGCTAACGGTTATTGCGCCAATTGAAGATACACCAGCGTCTAAGGCTGGTGTTCTGGCAAAGGACACTATCACTAAAATTGATGGCAAGAGTACCGAGGGCATGGATGTCAATGATGCTGTGCGCCTGATCCGAGGACAACCAGGAACGCAAGTAACCTTGACCATTCAGCGGGGCGAAAAGGAATTAGTATTTCCTCTGAAACGAGCGCGGATTGAAATCCATCCGGTGCGCTCTAGCAAGCAGAACAGTCCTACGGGTGAGATAGGCTACATTCGCCTGAATCAGTTTAGCGCCAATGCTGCTAAGGAAATGGCAGATGCGATTAAGGGTTTAGAACGGCAGAAGGTAAATGGCTACATTCTGGATCTGCGTTCTAATCCAGGTGGATTACTCTACGCCAGTATTGAAATTGCCCAGATGTGGTTAAAAGACGGCACAATTGTCTCAACGGTGGATCGTCAGGGCGAAAGGGAGCGAGAGAAAGCGAATAATCGCGCCCTCACAGATAAACCGTTGGTGGTGTTGGTAGATGGCGGCTCGGCGAGTGCTAGTGAAATCCTCTCTGGGGCGTTGCAGGATAACAAGCGAGCTGTTTTGGTAGGGACAAAAACCTTTGGTAAAGGCTTGGTGCAATCGGTGCGGGGGCTGGGGGATGGTTCGGGACTAGCGGTGACGATCGCTAAGTATTTCACTCCCAACGGGCGCGATATTAATCAGGCGGGGATCAAGCCGGATGTGGTGCTGGAAATGACGGAAGAGCAGCGCAAGGCATTGCAAGCCGATCGCAATAAAATCGGCAGTGCTGACGATCCTCAATACGCTAAAGCGCTGGAAGTGCTGAATCAGAGGATTGCCGCCCAGCGAGGGAACCAGGCGCAGAAATAGTTTTGAGTTATGAGTTTTGAGTTAAAATTCCAAACTCAAAACTCATAACTTATTGGGGTTGGCACTTTCCAGCGCGAATTAAGCCGACGCGACGAGCGATCGCTTCCGCTTGAGAATCAAATGGTCCCCATCGTTCCACAAAAGCTGATTTATCCTCTCCTTCGACTTGTTCGCTGGAGAGGATTTCGCATTTTCCTTCTTGGCGCTTGACAATATACCAGATTTGTGTAGCAGTCATTCGGTGAAGATTTGCAAAAAACGCCTTGAAGAGTAGCTTAGTGATGAGTTTTGAATGATGAGCAATTCATTCAAAATTCAAAACTCATAACTTTTCTAGTTAATGTGCGCCGTTGCCGTTTCCAGAAGTTGCGATCGCGCGTTCAACCAGCTTGTCTGGAACTTCTTGGAGATGGTCGTACTTCCAGTGAAAGAAGCCGACGCCCATTGTAAGCGATCGCAATTCCACAATAAAATTGTGCATCTCTGCTTGGGGTAAGTAAGCAGAAATGCAATCCCAACCGGGCCAATCTGACTTCCCTTCGTAGCCGAGAATTTGTCCCCGACGTCCGCTGACTAGCTGGAGAACCTTAGAGGTAAATTCGGCTGGGGCACACGCCTGAATCGCGGTAATCGGTTCTAGGAGCGTTGGTTCGCACTTGGGCATTCCTTCCTGCATCGCAATCCGGGCTGCCTGTTTAAACGCTTGTTCGGAACTATCAACCGAGTGGTAAGAACCATTCGTCAGCGTCACCGCTACATCGACCACGGGGAAGCCCAAGGGGCCATGTACCAAATACTCCCGAACACCCGTCTCAACGCCAGGGATATACTGTCTCGGTACGACGCCACCGACAATTGTTTGACTGAAGTTAACGCCTTCGCCACGCGACAGCGGCTTGATATCCAGATAAACATCACCAAACTGTCCGTGACCGCCACTTTGGTGCTTGTAGCGCCCGTGAATCGAGGATGCGGGTTTGCGGATGGTTTCTTTGTAGGGCACGCGGGGCAGGTGAGTCGTCATTGGCAGGTTGTACTTGCGCCGCAGTCGGTCGAGGGCAACTTGCAGATGAATTTCACCTTGACCCCAAAGAATGACTTCGTGGGTGTCTCCGTGTTGTTCCCAAGCTAGGGAGGGGTCTTCTTCTAGCAGCTTGGTGATGGCGCTGCTGAGTTTAACTTCATCGTTGCGTTTTTCGGGCGTAATCGCTAAAGCAAAAACGGGTGCCATTTGCTCGGCTTTGGGGAGTTCGGTCGCCAGTGGGTCGCCGGAAGCGGTCAAGGTATCGCCTGTTTTAATTCCCTCTAAGCGTCCCAAGACGACAATCTCACCGGCTTCGGCTGAAGTCAGCGGCTGTTGTTGCTGACCCATCAGACGATACAAGCCACCAGTCCGAACGCCATTGAGGACAATTCCATCAGTCAACGTGCCCTGCCACACCCGCACCAGGGAGATTTTCCCGCCTTGAGGAGTGTAATAGGTTTTAATCGCTTGTGCGAGGGGGGCATCGGCATGGAGAACGATTCCCCGACGTTCGGCAGTGGTGGATGGATCGGGTGCTTCTCGCAACAACGCTTCCAGCAACGGTCGCACTCCGTAATCTTGCTCGGCAACGCCCAGGAATACAGGCACGATTAAATCTGCCCCTAACTCCATCTTCAAGTCTTGGAGAATTTCTTCTTGGGGCGGGTTAATTTCTTCTAGCAGTTCTTCTAGCAGGTGGTCGTCAAAATTTGCCAATTCCTCCAGCATTTCGGTACGGGCGGCTTGTTCCTGCTCTTTGAGGTTATCTGGCATCGGCACCGGGTCGGCGGCGGCACCGGGATGGTAGTGATAAGCTTGTTCGCTCACCAGGTCGATAAAGCCGCTGAGCTGTTCGCCTTGACCAATAGGATACTGGTGTGGGATCACGGGGCGACTGGAGACCGTTTTTAGGGCGTGCAGCACGTCCATGAAGTTGTTGTTCGCCCGATCCATTTTGTTGATGAAGACTAGGTGCGGAATTTCCCAGTCGTCGAGGAATTTAAATAGAGGCGCGAGAGTCATGACGCGATCGCTTACGGGTTCGCACACGACAATTGCTGCATCAACGCCAATTAGAGCATTGTAAGTTTCTTGAGCAAATTCAACCGATCCGGGACAATCGACAAAGGTGAAGCGGACACTGTCGTAGTCGGTGCTGGCAGTTGATACTTCCACGCTCATGTGGCGATCGCGTGCCTCTTGGGAACTATCTCCCACCGTGTTACCGTCTGAAGTGCGACCTTTGCGGGAAATCGCACCCGTGACGAAAAGCAAACTTTCCAGTAACGTAGTTTTGCCACTTAAATAGGGGCCAACAATTGCAACATTGCGTACCCCGGACATGACTTTTTCGTTCATGATTCACCCCCAACAAAATAAAAAAGATGTAGAGATGTGAGCGATCGCATGGGTATACGGGATTGATGCCATTGGCAGCTCCCGGAGAATTTTTGCCCTCCCGTGCCGATGGCGATCGCTGTTAACAGTTAGATGGAATTTTGTATCCCTGAATGTGAGGTTAGCGCGTTCTAGGGGCAATGACTGAGAAATTGCAATTTCTTTTAAAGCAAACCCAGCAAAAACTTAAGTTGAATGAATCAGTATTAATTAGCTATAAATTTTATGAATATATGCAACAAATAACCGCAAATTTGTTAGAAGAAAATCTGAATGGGTGGGCGACAAACGTAACAATTGTAAAGAGGTGACACGGAGAATGAGAACGTACCAGCAGATGAGATGGATAGCTGGAGGGTTAATACTGTTACTGGGTGGGAGGATGACGCCAGCGGTGGCTGGGACACCCGCGACGCCGGTACAAATTGCTCAAGCTCAATCGGCGGTAGACTTGATGAATCAGGGACTCCAGCTGATCGGTCAAGCAAAAACACAAGAAGCGATCGCCTCTTTTCGACAAGCCGCCAAACTCGACCCCAAACTGGCACCCGCGCATTACAACTTGGGGCTGGCTTTGCGTCAGGTGGGGCAATTGCAGCCAGCAGCGGATGCCTTTTACCAAGCAGTTCAAGCCGATCCTAACTTTGCTCTCGCCTATGCCAATTTGGGTGCAGCACTGCTTGAGGGAAACAACTTGCAGCAGGCAGGTGATTATTTGTCACGGGCGCTGGAACTCAACCCACAGTTGGGAGTTGCTCATTACAATCTAGGTTTGGTAAGGGAACAGCAGGGAGATGAGGAACGAGCGATCGCATCTTTTAAACAAGCGATGCAGTTGAGTCCCAACGCACCAGAACCTGCTTATCATTTGGGACTCGCTTATCTACAACAAAACAACCTGAACGAAGCAAAAAAGGCATTCCAGCAAGCCATTAAAATCAGCCCTAAATATCCAGAAGCCCACTATAATCTCGGTTCCATCCTGATGAATCAGGGGAATTTAGACGAAGCTCTCGCCGCCTTTCGCAAGGCAGCAGAGGCTAATTCTAACTACCCCAATGCCTACTACGCTGCTGGGTTAGTCTTCCTGCGCCAAGGTCGTTACAGTGACGCCCAGCAAGTTTTGCAATATGCCAAACAGCTTTACACTGCCCAAGGGAATACCCAGTGGGCTTCTAATGCAGAGGAATTATTAAAGCGATCGCAAAACCCCTAAACCATTAAAAATTAGTTTTTTAATCTTTGATGGTTTCCCCGATGCACTCTAACGCGCTTATTCGGGTCTTGCTTCTTCACCCAAGACAAAAACTTCTCCATTTGCGGCTCATCCTTCAGCCTATCCAAAGAATTAAGTTCCTGGGCTAATCGCGTATTGTCAAATAAATTATGTATTTGCCGATGGCAGGCAGAACATATCTTTGCAGTCGGCCCTGGATCTTCATTTTTCCGTTTAGTTTTCTGCCTGGGAATCAAGTGATGGACGGTCAACCGCTCCACTTCTCTTTCACACAATTCACACTGCATTTTTTGATAAGGCTTATAACTCAAGACTATCTAACATCATTATATGTCGATGAAAAAAGTGAGGCGCTTTTCATGTGCTATTCACTAAAAACATAACGTCAATGAAATTGAGACTATAGCAATCTATTTCCTTTGTGAACCAATCAGTTCCTCTTTGTCTCTTCCTAAGCGCTAGCTCTTTCAGAGCCGCTTCGCTAACGCACAGGCTAAGCACATCCGCGCCGCTACGCGAACGCCAACGTGTTCTTTGTGTCTTTGCGGTTCAATACACTGTTTTTGCCTTCACAAATAATTTCAGATAGCAACAAATACTAATTGGATTTGTTGTAAACAAATTTAAAATTAAGTAAAAATACGATTTAAGGCTAAACTTGCTTGTGCTAGGTATATAAGGAAACTTCCAGTTGCCAAATTATCCCAGCCATCTAGCAAAAAAAGCAATGTTTCAAACCCATAAACAAGATGATGTTATCTCAGGTGCTGCATTTGTTACCGGAGGCGCGGCGGCGGGTGCTGGAGTTTCCGCAGCAGTTGGTGGGATGGGATTAGTCGGAGGATTCGGAGCAGTTGGAATTGGCATGGCACCCGTTACAGCAGCGGGCGCGGTTGCTGGTGCTGCTGCTTATGGAGCATTCAAAGCGGTAGGAGAAGGAGATGCTTTCGCTTTAGGTTCGATGGGAATTGGTGCAGTAGGCGGCGCAGGTTTTTCCTCTGTTTTTGGCGGCATGGGATTAGCTTTCAAGGGAACAGCGGTTGGAATTGGTATGGGTTCTTTTGCGGCAACAGGTGCAGTTTTTGGGCTGGGAGTTTACGGTTTATTGAAGCTGATTGACGGCTCTGGAAGCGGGGAAACCGCATATCAAGCTTTCGAGCGGATGGAAGAGAAAGTATCATGGCAAGAAGCTTATACTAATGCTCTTCTAGAGCTAGAATTAGCAGCGCTAGATAAGAAGTTATCGGGTGATATTTTAGAGGAAAAATTTGCCGCACTAGAAATTGAAGACGAGTTGAAGGCGCTAAAAGCAAAAATACCAGCGAAGACTGTTTTCAATCTATATTATTCTGCCCCTTATAAAAATATTTCATCCAAATTTTCTACATTTCACCCAAATTTAAATCCCTCTGTAAGGCCTAAAATTTCTACTCATCAAACACCGTTACCTCAACCGGAATTTGCTCAGCCTAAGATGGCACCAGGATTGACAAAAATTGAGTCTCAGGAACCTCAAGGTTGGAAATGCATACACACCCTAAAAGAGCATTCAGCCTCAGTCAATTCTATTGCCATCAGCTCCGATGATCGGACGATTGCTAGTGGCAGTGATGATAGAATCGTTACCCTGTGGAACCTGAAGACTGGAAAACAGATTTTTAACTTCTTTGGGCAAGGACAGGAAGTTTCTTCAGTGGCAATTAGCCCAGATGGTCAAACGATTGCCAGTGGCAGTTTTGACCAAAAAATTACTACCTGGAATCTGCCTAAAAAAGAATTTCTCCGCACCTTCTTTTATTTAAACTCCTCTTACAGTCATTCGGGCTTTGTTTACTCAGTTTCCTTCAGCCCTGACGGAAAAATTATTGCGAGTGGCAGCGCTGATAAAACGATTAGGCTTTGGGGTGCCTATACGGGAAAACTAAGAAGCACTCTTAATGGACATTCTGACGCGGTTTTGTCTGTTGCGATTAGTTCTGATAGCCAAATTATTGCTAGTGGAAGTGCTGATAAAACTATCAGGCTTTGGAATTTGAGCGGTGGACAACAGCATCGCATCCTTATCGGACATTCAGGCTGGGTTACTTCTGTCACCTTCAGCCCGGATGGAAAGACTCTAGCGAGTGGGAGTGGAGACGCGACAATTAAGTTGTGGAATTTCCAGACTGGAGAATTGCTTCGCACTCTTACAGGACATTCATCTGGGGTTGTTTCTATCGCTTATTAACCCTGATGGAAAAACCCTCGCCAGTGGCAGCCGAGACGGTACTATCAAACTTTGGAACCTAGATGGAGAACTGCTGGATACTCTGCCTGGGCGTCATCCTGTTGCTTTCAGTTTCGATGGACAGACGCTGGTGAGTGGCGGTGAGAAGAACACACTGAAAATTTGGCAAAAATGTGGCGTGAGTGAATCTACACTTGACGCAGTGCCATCTGGGGAATGGTGGGAAGTTTTAGGCGTGGAAAGGAACGCTGATGCTGATGATGTTAAGCGTGCTTACCGACGTTTGGGAAGGCAGTATCACCCTGATGTTAATCCTTCTACCAATGCCCAAGCTCAAATGCAGGCAATTAATCAAGCTTATGCCCAGTTTGAGAAACAATGGAGCGATCGCTAACAGCATAAATCCTTTCAGAGATTCGCCCTACGAGTCTTGTCTAATCTCTCACTGTTTGATCTGACCTAGTCGTGAAGGCTGCCATCCGGCATGATGGCTCCACTCAAATTAGCTTCGCTGAGGTCGGCTCCACTCAAATTGGCTCCACTCAAATTGGCTCCACTCAAATTAGCTCCACTCAAATTGGCTCCACTCAAATCTACCCAAACCATATCTGCCTTGCTCAAGTTAGTACCGCTCAAGTTAGCTCCACGCAGATTAACCCCAGGAAGGTTCGCTCTACTCAGGTCTAGCCCTGCCAGCAATACATTCGGGGCAATCAACAATGCTCCTGCTAGTTTTGGATCAAACTCTTCGGGAAACTTAGTTTGTTCGTTGTAGAGCGCTCTCCGGAAGTTCGTTCCCTCCAAGTTGGCCTCGCTCAAGTCAGCTTCATAGAGATGGGATGCACTCAGATTAGCCTCATTCAGATTAGCTCCACTCAGGTCAGCTCCCCGCAGGTCGGCTAAACTCAAGTTAGCTTCACTCAAGTCAGTTCCAATCAAGTCAGCTCCAATCAAGTCGGTTAAACTCAAATTGGCTTTCGTCAAGTCGGTGCCAATCAAGTCGGCTAAACTCAGGTTGGCTGCAATTAAGAAGGCTCCAAACATTTCAGCTCCACTCAAATCGGCTCTACGCAAGTCTGCCTCACACAAGTCGGCTTCCTCCATGTGGGTTGCGGCTAGGGTGCATCGGCTCAGAATCGCTCGACTCAAGGTAGCTTTTTTTAAGTTGGCTCCACTAAAATCCGCCTGACTGAGATTTACCCCACTCAGGTCGGCTCCACTTAGGTCGGCTAGACAAAAATCTCTTTCGCCCTCTACATATTTCCTCAGTAGTTCATCTGCGTCCATCGATTCATACCAATTTGCGGAACAGTTGCATGATTTTCAATCGGGAAAGTCGCTGACTGTCTAAGATTTTTAACTCAAAATCCCAAACCCCAAATCTAAAATTTTAGGACTCCTTCCCGCCTCCAATCAGTAGAGTAACTTTTCCTCATAAAAAAGCCCCCAATTGGGGGCAAGCTTTGTCAAAAAAGCAAAAACAAAGATTCAAATCAGATAGAGGATGGTGAACAAAATAATCCACACAATATCGACGAAGTGCCAATAAATCTCTGCGGCTTCAACGCCAAAGTGGTGTTCGCTGCTGTAGTGACCGGGTTTTAAACTGCGCCACAAAACAGCAATCATCGCCCCTAGTCCTAAAAGAACGTGGAGACCGTGGAAACCAGTCAGAACATAAAACGTGCTGGCAAACAAGTTAGTGCTGAGGCCAAATTCCAAATGGGTATACTCGTAAACCTGACCCCCCAGGAAAATCGCTCCCATTAAGGCAGTTGCGGCAAACCAAGTCCTTAAACCTGCCACATCGTTCTTTTTGATGGCAGTATCCGCATTGTGGATCACGAAACTGCTAGAAATCAGAATCAGTGTGTTGATTCCGGGCAGTAATAGCTCTAACTTTGGCGTTCCTTCCGGGGGCCAACTGGGTGCCACAGCGCGAAAGGCGAGATAGGCAGTAAATAAGCCGACAAAGATCATGCCTTCCGCAATCAGAAACACAATCAGCCCCTGGATGCGGAAATCATGATGTTCTACGCCGTGGGCTTCCACAGTCGCTTCTGAGTTGTGGTGATAGTTGAGGGCAGTTTTCGCTGGGTCAATCGTTGAACCTTGCATGAATCTCCTCTAGAAAGAGTTGGATACGTAATGGGTAGTGGAGAATCGGTAATAGGTCATCGTTTCCCGATTACCGATTACCATTACCGATTGTGACTTTCTCCTTGGCGGTCATCGGGATTCACCGCCACTGCGGGATCGGGATCGGCACGGAGAGCCGAGTCAGGGCCAGCAGCCAAGACTGGATTTCGAGGCTCGTCAAAGGGCACCTCTACTTGAGTGCGGCGATCGCCCATCCCATAGTCATAAGGCCCAGTGGCTAACACTGGGTCTTTCTCAAAGTTTTCCGGTGGCGGGGGCGAGGTTGTCATCCACTCTAGGGTCAGTCCTTGCCAGGGGTTATCAGGTGCCTTGGGACCCGCTATCCAACTCCAGCAGGCATTAACAATGAAAGGAATGGTGGAGACGGCGAGGATGTATGCCCCAATCGTGCAGATCACGTTGAGAGTGGTAAATTTCGGGTCATACGAAGCAATCCGTCGGTTCATCCCTTCTAGACCTAGCTTGTGCATCGGCAGGAATGCCATATTGAAGCCAACCAACATCAGGACAAAGTGAACTTTGCCCCAAGTTTCGTTCAGCATCCGCCCCGTCATCTTGGGGAACCAGTGATAGAATCCGGCATAAATGCCGAAAACACTGCCGCCAAAGAGGACGTAGTGCAGGTGAGCCACGACAAAGTAGGTGTCGTGAACGTGGATATCAAAGGGCACAGCTGCCACCATGACGCCACTGATGCCGCCGATGACAAACATGGAGATAAAGCCCATTGCGAACAGCATGGCGCTGTTCAGGCGCAGTTTGCCGCCCCAAATGGTTGCCAACCAGCTAAATACTTTGATCCCGGTAGGGACAGCAATCACCATTGTGGTGATCATGAAAAACATCCGCAACCAGGCAGGGGTGCCGCTGGTAAACATGTGGTGCGCCCAGACGATTAGCCCCAAAAAGCTGATTGCCAGACTGGAATAAGCGATCGCCTTATAACCAAAAATCGGCTTGCGGGCGTGAACCGGCAAAATTTCTGAGATCATCCCGAAGAAGGGGAGGATCATGATGTAGACCGCCGGGTGGGAGTAAAACCAGAATAGGTGCTGATACACGATGGGATCGCCCCCCCCGGTCGGGTTAAAGAAGGACGTACCCACCAGCAGGTCAAAGGATAATAGAATCAGTGCCCCTGCTAAGACTGGCGTAGCGATGAGAGCCAATGCAGAAGTGGCGAGCATTGCCCAGCAGAACAAGGGCATTTGATTCCACCCCATCCCTGGCGTCCGCATCTTCCAGATGGTGACGAGAAAGTTGATTGCTGCCAGGATCGAAGAGGTTCCCAGGATCAGGACGCTGAGAATCCAAATCGCTTCACCGGGTTTGCCACTAACAACGCTCAAGGGGGGATAAGAAGTCCAACCCGCACCGGGTGCCCCGACCAAGAAACTGCTCAACAGCAGCAACCCGGCCGGTGGGATGATCCAGAAGGCGATCGCATTCAGTCTCGGAAACGCCATATCCCTTGCTCCAATCAGCAAGGGCACCAGGTAATTCCCAAAGCCGCCGGTTCCCGCAGGCACGATCCACAAGAAGATCATCACCGTCGCGTGAACCGTAAATAAGCTGTTGTAAACATCTGGGGCGACAAAATCGGACTCTGGGGTTGCCAGTTCCGTGCGAACGGCTGTTGCCAGGACTCCACCAATCAAATAAAAGATAAACGTCGTGACCAGGTATTGAATCCCAATCACTTTGTGGTCGGTACTAAAGCTAAAGTATTCTCGCCAATGCGTTACCTTCGGTTGTTCACCGTGGGCTGGTAGATTTGCTTTTTCTTGAAGCTCTACTTGTGTCATCTCAAATTCAGAAGTTAAGGGGGGTCAGAAGAGTTTTGAGTTTTGAATTTTGAGTTTTGAATTAAATAAAAGATTTTTACGAGAACTTTTTTAACTCACAACTCAACACTCAACACTCATCACTCTCTTACTCAGTGGTGGTGGAGAGGGTGTAGAGTTTCGGCATCGATCCCCATTTCACTGGCGTAGGGAGCCAAAAACTCAGCATCTGAGCGTTCTGCGGGGTTTACTGCCACCGCCCGATCGAGAGCCTCCGAACTGGCAACTTCTTGCTGCTCGGCAAGCCAATTCTGGAAATCTTCGGGGGTCTGAACAATGACCGTTGTCTTCATGACTCCATGATAAGCACCACAGAGTTCCGCACAAATGAGCGGATACTCACCGAGTCTGTTGGGTGTAAACCGCAGCTCAGTTTGGCGTCCTGGAACCGCATCCTGCTTGAGGCGAAACTCAGGCACCCAAAAAGCGTGTATAACATCATTTGCCGAGATGTTCAATTTCACTTCCCGTCCAAGCGGAAGATGCAATTCGCCCGCTGTCACATCGGTTCCGGGGTAGCTAAAAAGCCAAGCAAACTGTAGACCCGTAACATTCACATAAAATTCTGGATCTTGACCTTGCTTGTCAGGTGTGGGACCAATGCGACCGGAAGTTACGCCTACATCGGCTGAATCCCGCAGTTGAGGAAGCTCCTTGCGGACTTTTGCCGTAGCGGGGTCTTCTAAGACTTTATCTTGCAGCTGCTGATTGCGATTTTCAGTGTCCGTGGCGTTTTCAGCCTCTGTTAAGGTAGCTGCAATCGCCGCTCCAGGCATTTTGGCAACCTGCTGATGACTCGGAGCGTGAGCAACCGAATGATCCATCGGATTCAGTCCGCCGATTTGACCATAAACCTCAAAACTGTAGATCGAGATTCCCAGGACGATCACCGCTGGAATCGCCGTCCACAAAATTTCTAAGGGAACGTTGCCATGCACGGGTGGCCCGTCCGTATCATCGCCAGGACGTTGCCGAAATCTAATTGCCGCAATGATAATTATTCCCTGAACCAGCAGGAACAGACCTGTGGAAATGGTCATCATCGCGTTAAACAGCCTGTCGATTAGGGTTGCTTCCTCAGAGGCTGCTATCGGCAAAAGACCGTGGTTTTGACCGTACCACAGGCTGACAAGGGTCAGCACAATGCCAACCAGTAAAGTTAATATCGAGCTTGGGATTTTCACGGGCTTTGTCTTGGATTTGGTGCAATTCTAAACAAAACAGTGTGGGCTGATGCCCAGACCGATTTGGTCTATCTAGACTGCCTCGAAGTGAAGCTGCCTTTGTGTTCGATCTTAGGAAATCAGTAAGAGCCTCATTAACCACGGTAAGGCAGAGATCCCATAAAGGTGAGCCAATCTGAGTTATCTTTTGGAATTTTTTTGGGATCGCCGCCATTTTCAGGAAAGGTACCAGCAGACAAAGCCATTTCCGCTAGGATGAATCCTGGGAGGCGTCTCCCGCCCTGTCAGGGATTCGGGATTTAGAGCTAGAAGATTGCTTCTGGATTCTAGCGGTTTTCTCTTTGAATACCAGTATTCTTTTTTACAATGAAATACTTGATTTAGAAGAAATCTAAAAATTTTAGCCGCAGAGGTTATTGCATTGCCCTAATTCGCCTCAATTTCCGCCAAATCTCGGCAATTGGAAGAAATTCCTAAAGCGGTGGCTGATGATGCAACGGGGTCATTAGAGTGGTAGCTAGAGCCGGTCATCTTCCTCCATTCAGATGCTAGGTTGGAATTGAGCGGATACTCTGATTTGATTGGTGAAAAATTAGCTTTTTGAACGCTATGACAGAATCCGTCCTTCATCAGGATGTTCGCACTCCGGAGGATTCCCACCCAAGGGACAAGATCCGTCGCTTGGTGTTTCGGCTGGGCGTCGCTACGCTGGTTTTGATGGCGATTGGGAGTGCCACAAGAGTGATGAATGCTGGGCTGGCGTGCCCGGATTGGCCTCTATGCTACGGTCAACTGGTGCCTTCTTCGCAGATGAATCTTCAGGTGTTTCTGGAGTGGTTTCACAGGTTGGACGCGGCAGCAATCGGCTTCGGCGCGATCGCACTGGCGGTTCTTTCCTGGTGGCATCAGCGATCGCTCCCCAAATGGCTGCCTTGGGCGTCCACCTTCGCACTCTTTTTAGTCGTATTTCAGGGCGTTTTGGGGGGACTGACGGTCACGCAACTGCTGCGTTTTGATATTGTCACCGCTCACCTGGGAACCGCACTGTTGTTTTTTATCACCCTCCTGATAATTGGCGCGGCACTGTTGCCTTATCAAGGCACGGGCACGGTTGGAAAATTGCCGTGGGTGAGTTTAACGGCTGCAATTTTGGTCTATCTACAAAGCCTCCTGGGTGGATTAGTGGGTTCTCGCTGGGCGCTCCATCAGTGCTTTGGGGCGCAAGAGTTGTGTACGGTGATGAATAGCCACATTGCGGGTGTCGTTCCCCCAACTTTAGCGATCGTCGCTGTCGTGCTTTTGGCATGGCGCACACCCGCACTGCACCCGATGCTACGCCGTCTGGCTAATCTGGGTGGTGGTTTACTGGTGTTACAAGTGATTCTCGGTGTGGCGACCTTCCGCTTGCACCTCCAAGTAGAACCACTGACCGTCGCTCACCAGGCAGTCGGAGCCGCCTTACTCGGAACGCTTGTTGCTTTTACTGTTTTGGCGTTGCGCGATCGCGCCAGTGTCATTCCCAACCCTTCCGTATAGCTCTTCATCAATCCGCACCCCTCAGGGTGGGACTCTACAAACAAAGCCTGCGCTCGTTTACCCTTGAGCGATCGCGTTGCGGCAGGCTAGGTCACTTAGGAAAAAATAAATAATGCAGGAAATGATAGTTGGAACCGATGTCTCCCGCAGACACCAAAACTTCCTAGAGGTCATTCAGAGTTACTACCAGCTGACAAAGCCCCGAATTATCCCGCTGCTGCTGATCACAACGGCGGCGAGTATGTGGATGGCATCAGATGGACAGGTAGATCCGCTGTTGTTATTGGTGACGATGGCGGGTGGGACTCTCGCTGCCGCATCTGCTCAAACCCTCAACTGCATCTACGATCGCGATATCGATTATGCAATGGAGCGTACCCGCCACCGCCCGATTCCTTCCGGTCGGGTACAGTCCCGCGATGCGCTAATTTTTGCAATTGTCCTGGCTTGTCTCTCTTTCACCTTACTAACCGTCTTCGCCAACCTGCTCAGTGCCCTCTTGGCAATGTCAGGCCTTGTCTTCTACATGGGCATCTACACCCACTTGCTAAAACGCCACACCACGCAAAACATCGTGATTGGCGGTGCCGCAGGAGCGATCCCGGCGCTAGTCGGTTGGGCAGCTGTTACCGGCACCTTAAGCTGGGCAGCTTGGCTGCTTTTTGCCATTGTGTTTGTGTGGACGCCTCCCCATTTCTGGGCGTTAGCTTTAATGATTCGAGATGACTACGCCAAGGTCGGGATTCCGATGCTGCCAGTGGTTGAAGGGGAAGTGGTCACGACTCGGCAAATTTGGCTTTACACGCTGATTATGGTACCGATGACGTTGTTGCTGGTTTATCCTTTGGGCGCGTCTGGTATCGTTTATGGGATTGTTGCCTCAATCCTGGGGAGTCTCTTTATTAAGAAAGCATGGCAGATGTTGCAGTCACCTGGAGATAAACAGGTCGCGCGATCGCTGTTTAAATACTCCATCCTCTACATGATGCTGCTCTGCACCGGCATTGTCGTCGATAGTTTACCAGTAACGCATCAATTCACCGCATTTGTTGGCGAACATCTCCAGACATTCATTAGCGCGATCGCAATTTTGCAATGATCCCGCGATTAGAAATCGCATCTAAACAAAAAAACCCGCCAAGGCGGGTTTTTTGCATTGAAAGCGGTCGCTCTGTTTAAACTCTTGCGGAAAGGATTGGGAATGCGATCGCATTTCTATCAACAATTAGCGTGATCGCTCAACCGGCAAAATCCATCTAAATCTAACAGCTAGAACTCGGAAAACTCCTCTTCTGAACTGCTAAATATTTTGCCATCAGGCATTGTTGATCCCCTAAATTTAGCCTTGTTCAAGGAAGCATTCTGTAGATTAGCATTTCTTAAGTTGACACCACTCAGATTGGTATGGGTCAAGTCAGCACCACTCAAGTTAGCACCACTCAAGTCAGCATCACTCAAGTCAGCACCACTCAAGTCAGCACCACTCAAGTCAGCACCACTCAAAGCTACTACCACAGTAGTGTTTCCCCGATAGCTTTTTTCTAAAATACTATTGGTCATATTGGCACTATTTAGAATGGCACCAGTTAGGTCAGCACCATTCAGAATGGCACGACTCAGATTGCTACTACTCAAATTTGCATTTGTGAGGTTGACATTTGTTAGATCAACACCACTCAGGTTGGCACTGCTGAGGTTAGCACCGCTCAAGTCGGCACTACTAAAATTTGCACTACTCACCTCAGGAGCAGCACTGATCGCCTTTACTTCACTCAGGTCTGCCCACATTAAATGCGCTCCCGTTAGTTCTGCATTGGTCAAGTCGGCTTTTCTCAGGTTCGCTCTAGCCATTTGTGCGTTATTTAAGTTTGCTCCTCTTAAAACTGCCCCACTTAGGTTTGCCCAACGAAGCTCTGCATCTTCTAAAGAAGTTTGGCTGAGGTCTGCGTCAGTTAGTTCTGCATAGACAAGTTTTGCCGCATCTAGTCTTGCTAAACGGAGCTTTGCTCCTCTTAGGGTGGCTGCATTCAGGTTTGTTTTTTTCAGATATGCTCCTGTCAAATCTGCCTGATCCAAGTTTGCCTTGCTTAGGTTTGCGCTAGTCAAGATAGCTGAGGTCAGCATAGCCCCAGTTAGAATAGCCCCACTCAGATTTGCCCCAATTAAGCTGGCAGTGCTGAGGTTTACTCCTGAAAAATCCCTCTCCCCTGCTGCATATCGCTTCCGAAGCTCATCCTCTCCCATCCGTTCTGAGGAATCAGCCTCTAGAGGAAAAAGTTCGCATAAGTCGCAGCCAAAGTAGTCGCATAAAACTTCAGATGTATTGCAGTCAATTCGATCAAACTCACCTTTGTAAAGCCTGCTGATGGCATTGATACTAAGACCCGTCTCTTTTGCTAGTTTGTACTGGGATAGCTCCCGTTTTTCCATCAAATCCTTTAACTTACAGCGAATTTTTTTCATAAGCGCTTTGTTTACCACTTGAGACTTAATCAGGACGTGTCTCACTATACTTATGATATCGGATACTACTCACGCTTATGAACATTATTGCAAAAGAACTAACTACTTAAATAGTTGACAGGGCGATATTGGCAAAGTTATGCTGTGGATGTCAAGGGCAGAATTGCCAAAAAAAAGCCCGCCAGCTCTAAGGCTGGGGGCCTGTAGTTAATTTGTTATCTCCATTATGAACCACAATCCATTAGCTGTACCTCAGCAACGGCTTCACACGCCCGATCAGGTTTTAATCGTCGATACAGAGACAACACATCTGGAAGTAAACGCGGGCCAGGTGATAGAAATTGGAGCAATCCTTTATTCGGTGAAGCACCAAACCACCATCGAGCAATTTTCAATAATTTTGCCTGCACAGAGTAATCCGGCAGAGCATATAAACCGAATTAAACCAGCATCGCTAATGGAAATGACAGCAGAACAAGCTGATCGGGGAGTGCGGATGCTCGTTGAGATGGCAAAAATGGCGCAAGTTATTGTGGCGCACAATGCCGAGTTTGATAAGAAGTGGTTTGGTCTCTCAAAAAATGGGAAAAGCACATTACCTACTTTATTGAACTTTGAAGGGGAACCGCTTCCTTGGGTATGTACTTGTAACGATTTCAAGTGGCCTCGTCAAACCCGTTCTGGTCAATCTTTGCTCGAATTGGCAGCAGCTCATGACATTGGAGTTTTTGGAACGCATAGGGCACTAACTGATTGCCAGTTAATCGCAGCTCTTTTTGATCGCATGGAAAACTTGCAAGCTATGTTTGAAAAAGCTTTAAGACCCAAAGCTCTTTTTAAAGCTCTTGTAACCTATGACAATCGTCAACAGGCAAAACAGGCGGGTTTCAGGTGGATTTCTGAGCGAAAGAGCTGGGAACGAAGAATGGCTGTGGATGATAGCAAAGAACTTCCTTTCTCTGTCACGCAAATAGCACTCTGTCACTAATCCGGCTAGAGTTTCCCAATCTAGTTAAATCAAGCGATCGCGCGCTTTCTCTATCTCAGCTATGGGGAAGGGCGCGATCGCTTATACCTATGCGTATCTGGCGCTGTTCGTCCTGGGATGGTACGGGCTTTTCGCCTTTCAAAGGATGAATTCAGTACGGTGGGAGTATAAATCCTGATGAGGGATTGAAATACAATAGAAACAAAGAGTGTTTAGATTTGTTAATTTGGGACATTTATGGCTCCCGCTGTTTTAATCGAAAAGCTTCAGAAACGGTACGGCTCAGTAGAAGCCGTTAAAAATGTTTCCTTTCAGGTAGAACCTGGTGAAATTTTTGGTCTATTGGGACCCAATGGTGCCGGGAAAACAACAACCCTGCGGGTCTTGTGTACCCTGACAACACCCGATGCTGGCAAAATCGAAGTTTCTGGCATCTCCGTTGTGGATAACCCTAGGGGGGCACGGCAACGCTTGGGCTATGTGGCTCAGGAGGTCGCCTTAGATAAGGTGCTGACAGGAAGGGAACTCTTGCAACTGCAAGCCGCGCTGTATCACCTCCCCGGTGCCGTGGCGAAACAGAGAATTGAGGCGGTGCTGAGCGTCTTGGGATTGCAAGAATACGCTAATAAAAAAACTGGCACCTACTCTGGCGGTTTACGCAAGCGCCTCGACTTAGCCGCTGGGTTGCTGCATCAGCCAGATGTCTTAGTTCTGGATGAACCAACCGTAGGGCTAGATATTGAAAGCCGTGTAGTCGTGTGGGATTTCTTGCGCCAGTTGCGAGCATCCGGGACAACGGTGCTGATTACCAGCCACTATTTAGAAGAAATTGATGCTTTAGCCGACCGAGTGGCGATTATCGACCGAGGGGTGGTAATTGCCTCTGGGACGCCTTCTGAGTTGAAGGATCGGGTGGGAGGCGATCGCATCACCCTGCGTATCCGCGAATTTTCTCCCATTGAAGAAGCAGAGAAAGCGAAAAATATGCTGCAATCTCTGCCCTTTGTCCAAGAAGCGATCATCAATAGCGCTCAGGGGAATTCGCTCAATTTAGTAGTCACGCCCCAAAGCGACGCGCTGATGACCATACAGCAATCTC
Organism: Coleofasciculus sp. FACHB-712; assembly: GCF_014695635.1. Lineage (NCBI taxonomy): Bacteria > Bacillati > Cyanobacteriota > Cyanophyceae > Coleofasciculales > Coleofasciculaceae > Coleofasciculus > Coleofasciculus sp. FACHB-712. The sequence continues at coordinate 28,718 of NZ_JACJOQ010000583.1, forward strand.
TCCAAGCCGCTAATTTACCGATTTTTGGCATTGCACAAGCTAGACCTAGCTTAGATGATGTTTATCTCGCCGCTACGGGGAGAACCCTGATGGATGCAGAACTTGCAGCAGCCGGTAGCCGCGATCCGAAGGCAGAGAAAAAGCAGAATATGCGGTAGAACGAGCTTTTACACCACCAAGCCACCAAAATCCAACATCCAACATCTGAAATTGATATGAGCAGTACGATAACGCCTCCTAAACCTGATATCCGGTTGCAGCCAGAGGCAGCGGGTAAATCTAATGCCGGTGCTGCATC
>NZ_JACJOQ010000584.1:0-27366 GCF_014695635.1 Coleofasciculus sp. FACHB-712
AGGTGTCCTTGACCGTGGCGACCGGGGAATAAGAACCAGGTTCGGGGTGTGGGGTAGTAGTCAACTAACAGTGACCGCAATTCTTCGATGACGGGGATGCAGCGAGTTGCTAGTTTGCCTTTGGTGTTTCCTTTGCGAATAATTAAATCGGGTCGCACGATTCCTTTGCGATCGTAGACATCAGCTGTCTTTAGGGTACAGGCTTCTCGGATGCGACAGCCGGTGTAGAGGCAGATGCCGAATAAGGCGCGATCTCGTTCGGTTTGCAGACCCGAATTGAACAGCGATTGAATTTCTACTACAGATAAAATCTTGGCTTGACCGTGCCGATCTATTTTCATTGAGGCTACCCATCAATGCCCAATGATTTACCACGATTTGGGGGTAGCTTGCTAGCGCAGCTTCTCAAGTCCCAAGACCCAATTGGGACTTGGAATGCCAAAAAAATGGAGAGCGCTGTGACGCGAGAAGGTGAGTAAGTAACAGGGAGTCATTTGCATTCCAGATATTCAGGCGTCATCTCAAAGCTTGATTAAAAGCACGCTGAATGAAAACTCAGTAGAAAAATAATTATCTCTCTAGTTGCTCTGTCGCCAACTGTTTCAATATCTCACTTTCCAGTTTTGGGGGCAGGTCTTTTTCCATAATTGCTATCTTCTGCCTCCCCGATTACACTTGTCAATACTCCACCACCTGAATCCTTACGAATTAGGTTAAAGCCTCAACAGTAAACGAACGAAAGTTTTAGAATTATTTAGCAGGAAATATATTGCAATTTAACTGTGTTTAAATTAAAGTTAAATTGTGCCTTAAAAGCATAACGTCATTACGACTCAACGCATCGCATCGCAGCTCGACGTATCGCAGCTCGACGCAGCGCAGCTCGCCTCGACTCATCGCAGCTCGACGCAGCGCAGCGCATTAAAAAGAAACCCCTTAGCCCTTCGTTGGCTTGGGGGTTTCTTTTTAAATTACAGGTGAGCGCACCTATCCAAACAATGACAGAGCTAAAAAGAAAACGGGTCAATGGGACGGAAAGCTAAACTCAAGCAAATCAGGCACTCAGCACAGCCATCACCACAACCCAAAATCAATTTTGACCCGAATGAATTTGTGGAACGCTTAGAAAAACAAGGCTACCAACTAGACCGGATTGAGCGTTGTCCTGAAGTAACCAATCACCGAGTAGAGCCACAGATGTAGCCTGATAGCGATTTGGGCTTGGTGAAAGTAAGTCCAACATGGAACCTAAATTGCTGATGATGGTTTCAATCCCTGAGCCTGATAGAGATTTTGGTTAAAGGTCAGGCTAAGAAGCGATCGCACTCGTGGAAGATTGGCTTGTCATCAGAGGTAAATCACTGAGACGGCTTTTGTGTCCTTTCAGGAAAGGCGGACGGGTGGAACTGCGGCGGATGACTCCCCAGGCTGTGTTATTGATTGTGCAAAAACGCGCTACTGAAGCTGGGGTAGCGGCGTTCTCGCCCCACGACTTCCGCAGAACGTTCTGCTCGGATTTGCTGGACGCCGGGACTGATATTGTCACGGTGCAGAAACTCGCGGGACACGCATCACCAGTGACGACGGCGAAGTATGACCGACGCGCAGAAGAAACGAAGCGTAAAGCTGTGGAGCGGTTGGATATTCCCTACACTCGGCGGGGGGTGAGGGTGCGATTGCTATGAACAGTTCTGGGGAATTGAGCAAACGGGATAGGCTCTTGCTGGCGATCATTTCACTAGCAGTAATAGGCGATAGAGAGCCAGAACGAAGGAATTAAATCAACTTCAAGGCAAGTGGACAGGGGCAATTAACTTTGTCTACTGGACAAACTGGACTTGTCCATTCAATATTTTTTTCAGTGTTTTCTCGAATGCCATCCAAGTTTGGGGATAGCTAAGATGTAGCGCATGATATGTAGTGCGCTGCGTTATGTGGCGCATTTGAGGTTCAACATCTGGATGGTCATGAAAAGACCCTTGATAATGAATCAGCCCGAAATTGGCAAGCTCATTCACGAACTTCGGCTGGTAACTGGGCTAACACAAGAACAGTTTGCATCCAATTTGGGTGTTACTTACTCTACGGTTAACCGCTGGGAAAATGGACGCGCTCAACCTTCACCAATGGCAATGAAGTTGGTTGAGCAAAAGCTAGAGGAAATAGGAGAGCAGGGCAAAGGTTTGTTAGAGAAGTATTTGACAAATTAGTTGTAGGGGAAAAAAGGTGATTGCAGTAGGTATTCAATGAACCTTTTTTCTGCTCAAGATTCAGGAGAAAAAGTTGTTATACACAAAGTTGCTGGCAACTATCGCAGCGGTAAAGCAGATTTAGGTAAAGACTTTTATTGCTCCTTACTTGAAGCATTGCATTAAATATCAACCAGCAAGCGTTACTGCAACGCTCTTTCAATCTTGAGGATAATTAGGAACCGATCTTATGCCAAGAATCTTTGACAACATCGACTTACCGCTGCTTCCAGCCCTCAAGGATAATCTTAGAGCAGCAAAACGGGCTGACTTTTGCGTAGGCTACTTTAATCTCAGGGGATGGCGACTGCTCAATGATCTGATCGAGCAATTCTCTGGTGGCGAAGGGAATTGCTGTCGTCTGTTGGTTGGAATGCAGACTTTACCCAAAGATGAGCTTCATGCTGCACGATCCCTCGGCGCTGGCGATAAAGGCATTGACCAGGGAGAAGCCGTTCGCCTGAAAAAGCGTATTGCGGAGGAATTTCGAGAGCAATTAACGATTGGCGCACCGACTAACCAAGATGAAGAAGGCTTAAAGCGGTTGCGTGCCCAACTGAAATCTAAAAAGCTCATCGTCAAACTGTTTCTACGGCACACCCTTCACGCCAAGCTGTATCTCATCCACCACCCTAATGCAATTAATTCCCCGATCGTCGGGTTCTTGGGAAGTAGCAACCTAACACTATCTGGCTTGGGCAAACAGGGAGAATTGAACGTTGATGTTTTGGAGCTGGATGCTACCAACAAATTGCAGCGGTGGTTCGATGATCGCTGGCGAGACCGCTTTTGCGTTGATATTTCAGATGAACTAGCAAAGCTGATTGATGAAAGTTGGGCACGGGAAGAGTTAGTACCGCCCTACCATGTCTACCTGAAGATGGCTTACCACCTTTCTCAGGAAGCCCGTGCTGGGTTGTCTGAGTACCGAATCCCTCGCGACTTTGGAGATCGCCTCTTTGACTTCCAAAAAGCTGCTGTTCAGATTGCGGCTCACCACGTCAACAAGCGGGGTGGGGTACTGATAGGGGACGTGGTGGGGTTAGGAAAGACGCTGGTGGGTACTGCCCTGGCGCGAATCCTACAAGAAGACTCCTTCCTTGAAACCCTGATTATTTGCCCAAAAAACCTTGTTCCCATGTGGCAAGACTATGTGCGGGAATACCGCCTGATAGCTGAAGTTTTGCCAATTAGCCAGGTTCAAACGAAGCTACCTAATCTCCGGCGCTACCGAGTCGTTCTGATTGATGAAAGTCATAACCTGCGGAACCGGGGCGGGCGGCGCTATCGGGCAATTCAGGAATACATTGCTATCAACGAGAGCAAGTGTATTTTGCTGACGGCAACGCCCTACAACAAAACTTACCTGGATCTCTCGTCTCAACTCCGCTTGTTCATTCCAGAGGATAAAGACCTGGGCATTCGTCCGGAGCAATTGATCAGTAACCTGGGCAATGAGATGGAATTCCGACGACGGCACGCTCAAATCCCGGTTAAATCGCTTCGAGCCTTTGAGCAGAGCGAGTTTGCCGATGACTGGCGAGATTTGATGAAATTGTACATGATTCGTCGTACTCGCAGCTTCATCAAAGAAAACTACGCCAAAACCGATCCATCTGACGGGCGCAAGTACCTGGAATTTCAAGATGGCTCTCGGTCTTACTTTCCGATTCGTGTCCCAAAAACTGCTCGTTTTGCGATCGGTAGCCCTGGCTCTGATCCCTATGCCCGTCTCTACTCAGACCAGGTGGTGCAGGTGATTAATGACCTGAACCTACCCCGCTATGGGCTTGGTAACTACGAAGTTCCGCGCCACGCCACACCCCCTAATGCTGCTGAGCAACTCATTCTCAGTGGTTTGTCCCGTGCAGGCAGGCGGTTAATGGGCTTCTGTCGTACCAATCTGTTCAAACGGCTTGAGAGTAGTGGGCAAGCCTTCATTCAGTCGATCGAGCGTCATGTTCTGCGTAACTTCATCTATCTCCATGCAATTAAAAACGGCTTAGACATTCCCATTGGAACTCAGGACGCTGACTTGCTCGACACTCGCTACAGCGATGAAGACTCTGACTCGATCGCTGCCACCTTGTTTGATGCAGAAACCGAAGACGAGCCAACTGATGCAGCAACCGAGGAACTGTCTACCCAGGCAGAAACGGAGTACCGCTGTCGAGCGGCTGAGGTTTATAACCTTTATGCCACTCAGTATGAGCGTCGTTTCAAGTGGATTCGCCCTGACCTCTTCACAAAGCGGCTGGCAGCCCATCTGCTAGAGGATGCCCGTTCTCTCATTGAGATATTGAGCCTTTGCCCGGTTTGGAATGCTGACCTGGATCAGAAATTTGCGGCATTAGTGCAGCTTCTACAGAAAGAGCATCCCGATCGCAAAGTCCTAATCTTCAGCCAATTTGCAGACACCGCCTGTTTCTTAGGAACACAGCTACAGGCGAAAGGGGTAGCGCAAGTGGAATATGTCACAGGTAACTCTCCTGACCCCACAGCGATCGCCTACCGCTTTAGCCCTAAGAGCAACGACAAGCGCAACAGTGTTTTGGAAAGTAACGAGATCCGGGTGTTAATTGCGACCGATGTCTTGAGTGAAGGTCAAAACCTTCAGGATTCAGCCATCGTTGTCAACTACGATCTGCCTTGGGCAATTATCCGACTCATTCAGAGGGCTGGACGGGTAGACCGGATTGGACAGAATGCAGATGAAATCCTCTGTTATTCCTTCCTCCCGGCTGAAGGGGTAGAGCGGTTGATTAATTTGCGTGGCAGACTCCGGCGCAGGCTTCAGGAAAATGCTGAAGTCGTGGGCACGGACGAAGCTTTCTTTGAGGACACGGCTGATCAAGTGATTCTCGACCTGTATCACGAAAAGACTGACATTTTTGATGATGAGGAAGATAGCGAAGTAGACCTCACCTCAGAAGCTTTCCAAATTTGGAAGAATGCAACGGATGAAAACCCGGCTCTAAGGAAAGCGATCGAGGAGTTACCTAATGTGGTTTATTCCACCAACGCTCACTCTCCTACAGCAACTCAACCAGAAGGGGTTTTGCTCTATATGCGAACCACTGAAGGTAATGACGCGCTGGCATGGGTAGACCGAGACGGTAACAGCGTTACTCAATCCCAATTGGCAATTTTGCGAATAGCAGCGTGTGAACCCGACACACCACCGTTACCCCGTTCTTCTCAACATCATGAACTGGTAGAGAAGGGAGCCAACATGATTGTGGAGGATGAGAAGCGGGTAGGAGGTCAAATGGGTAGACCGTCAGGGGCTAGATTCCGTACCTATGAACGGTTGAAGCGGTATGCCGAGGAGGTGAAGGGAACCCTATTTGAATCAGCAGACCTGCTAAAAGCGATCGATGAAATCTACCGTTACCCCTTGCGGCAATCGGCAACCGATACACTCAACCGCCAACTTAAGAGCGGTGTGAGCGATCAGCAATTGGCGGAACTGGTGGTAGTCCTCCGCATGGATGACCGCCTCTGTTTGGTGAATGAAGATGATGATCAGCGTGAGCCGCAAATCATCTGTTCGATGGGACTTTTTGAAGCACAAGCGTAAGACCTATGCAAATTGATTTGAAGCGATCGCAGCAATACCTTAAGCAATTCCAATTCCAACTCTTATTTATTGAGGAATTGGGATGGGATAACTATTCTTCCCAACCCCTCTCGCTCCTAATAGAGAACAAGTCCTACGCACTCAAACCTGTTGCTGAAAAGCGGGGACAAGTCGTTTATACCTGTCTGTCTGAAGATGGGACGATTCCTAATTCTGTTACTCGTACCAAGATTCACAAAGAAGTCTCTCGCTACAGCCTGGAGAATGTGCTGATCTACATCGACCAAGGCGAGACTGAGCAGGTGTGGCAGTGGGTCAGACGTGATCCAGGTAAACCCCAAGCCAATCGATTCCATCAGTTCCATAAGAGCCAGTCAGGGGATGCCTTGCTGCAAAAGCTGGAAGCTCTCGCTGTCGCTTTTGATGAAGAGGACCAGCTAACGCTGGTTGATGTCACCAGCCGTACCCGGCGAGCTTTCGATGTGGACCGGGTGACAAAGAAGTTTTACGAACGGTTCAAAAAGGAGCATGGGCTGTTTCTCAAGTTCATTGCGGGTATCCACTCCCAGTTTGACCAGGAGTGGTACTGCTCGTTGATGCTGAACCGCTTGATGTTCGTCTATTTCATTCAGAAGAAGGACTTTCTGGATGGCAACACCAACTATTTGCGCGATCGCCTTCAGTCTTGTCAGTCGCTCAAGGGGCAAGGCAGTTTCCACTCGTTTTACCGCTACTTCCTCCTGAAACTGTTCCATAGCGGCTTAGGAGATCCAATACGCTCCCCTGAACTGGAGCAGCTTCTTGGCAAAGTCCCCTACCTGAATGGCGGCTTGTTCGAGGTTCACCAGTTGGAAGAGAAATACCCAGACATCCAAATTCCTGATCAGGCATTTGAGAAGGTCTTTGACTTTTTCGATGAGTACTATTGGCATTTAGACGATCGCCCCCTGCACAACGATCGTGAAATCAATCCGGATGTGTTGGGCTATATCTTCGAGAAGTACATCAACCAAAAACAGATGGGCGCGTACTACACCAAGGAAGACATCACCGAGTACATCAGCAAAAACACCATCATTCCCTTTCTGTTCAATGCAGCGGAAAAATCCTGTAGCATTGCCTTCCAGCCTAATGGAAGCGTTTGGCGTTTGCTGAAAGATAACCCCAACCGCTACATCTACACAGCAATGCAAAAGGGGGTGGAGCTGCCTCTTCCAGATGCAATCACGGCTGGCATGGCAGACATTTCTCAACGGCAGGGATGGAATCGCCCTGCTGACAGCGAGTATGCCCTACCAACTGAAACATGGCGGGAGCATATTACCCGCCGCCAGCGATGCTTAGAGCTACGGGAAAAACTGTCAGATGGAAAGGTTCATTCGATTGATGATTTGATTACTCTCAACCTGGACATCCGGCAGTTTGCCCAGGATGTGATTGAGAACTGTGAGGGGTCTGAATTGGTGAGGGCATTCTACAATGCCATCTGCCAAGTTTCGATCCTCGATCCCACTTGTGGCTCTGGGGCCTTCCTATTTGCTGCTCTGAACATCCTAGAACCCTTGTATGATTCCTGTTTAGAGCGAATGCAGGTGTTTTTAGATGATTTGAAGCGATCGGATCATCCTCATCACCCAGAAACCTTTGGTGACTTACGCAAAATCCTTAACCGAGTTGCACAGCATCCCAACCGCCGCTACTTCATCCTCAAGTCCATCATCCTCAATAACCTCTATGGGGTGGACATCATGGAGGAAGCAACAGAAATTTGTAAGCTTCGCTTATTTCTGAAGCTGGTATCTCAAGTAGAGCGAGATCCCTATGCCCCGAACTATGGCTTAGAACCGTTACCAGATATTGATTTCAATATTCGGGCAGGTAATACACTGGTTGGTTTTGTTAACTACGAAAAAGTTAAGGAAGCTGTTGAAGGCAACCAGCAAAAAAAACTTGATCTGTTTAGTGACATGGAGCGCATTAATAGAAATGCAGAAGAAGCAGATCAGGCGTTTCAATTATTTCGCTCCGTTCAAACAGAACAAGCCATCGATAAAGTAAGTTTTCGGGAAGCCAAAAATCAACTTCGTAATCGGTTGCGTGCGTTAAATCAAGAACTTAATCGCTATTTAGCGGAACTCTACACAATTGGGTTATCAAAAAAAACAAAGGAGTATGAAAACTGGTTAGTTAACCATCAACCTTTTCATTGGTTTGTTGAATTTTATAGAATCATAGCTCAAGGTGGCTTTGATATAATTATTGGAAACCCGCCTTACGTTGAGTCTAACAAAGTTAAAGAGTATAAGGTTCATGGTTATGAATCTGAACCTTCTCGTAATTTATATGCTTTTACAATGGAGCGTTCTGCTTTTCTACAAAAAAAAGAAGGACGTTTCGGAATGATTGTTCCAGTCAGTGCAATCAGCTTAGGAGCTACTCAGACTTTAAGAGATGTTCTTCAGAGAGAATATCCAATTACATGGATTAGTAGTTATTCTTTCAGACCTGGAAAGCTGTTTGAAGGGGTTAACTTGCGCTTAAGTCTATTTTTGGGTGGTAAGTTGGATGTTATCCCGAAGAATTACTCAACGAAGTATAACCAGTGGTATACGGATGAGCGACCATTTTTGTTTGAAAATTTATCCTATCGAGAGGCAACTTCTGTTCTTCTTCCTTACTCTATACCTAAAATTGGTACTGATTTAGCAGTTGGTGTAGTACAGAAAGTATTAGCCCAAGAAAGTAAAATTGGAAAACATTTATCTCGCGCTTCAGGATACCTATTACACTACCATCGAAGCCCTTTGTACTGGATTAGGGCAATGGACTTTGAACCATTTTTTAAATCGCCTAGCCAAGATAGATCAGTTCATCATTTTCGTGATCTGTATGTAAATGACGATCTGTATGGAAAGTTTATTGGTGCAGTTTTGAATAGTAATTTATTCTTTATCTGGTTTGTAATGGTTGGAAATTGTCGCAACCTAACGGGAGATGATGTGAAGTTTTTTGCCATTGGTGAACCATCAAATATGGCCTTAGAAAAGACAGCCAATCTCTTTGATATTTTAATGGATGACTATAAAAACAATTCGCGGATACGTACCCGTAGAGATGCTGAGCTTCAAGAGTTTTATCCATCTTTGTCTAAGCCCATAATCGACAAAATTGATCGGTTACTAGCACAGCATTACGGTTTTACAGATAATGAGCTTGATTTCATTATCAACTATGACATCAAATACCGCATGGGGCGCGATACTGAGGATGAAGAGTAAAATACCTGGATGTAAAAAATGCGTGATTGCACCTACTGGTTGAGTCTGTTCAACGCAACAACCTGGCAAGAATTTCAAGATGCTGGAGGCGAAGTAATGGGCTTTCCCGAAACCCGCCAGAATACAGTGAAACGCATCAAGCCAGGAGACTACTTGCTTGGTTACTTAACTGGTGTCTCCCGCTGGATCGCAGTGTTGGAAGTTACCTCTGAACCTTACAACGACTTATCCAGAATTTGGAAGCAGGCGCTCTTTCCCTGCCGAGTCAAAGTCAAAGTGGTCGCCAGTGTCCCACCGGAAGCTGGTGTCCCCGTCCTCTCTATCAGCAAAGACCTTCGGATGTTTGACAACATGAAAACGCCAAACTGGGGCTTGTTGTTCCGAATTGCACCGAGGGAACTGCATCCAAGAGACGGGGAGTTAATCACCAATGCCGTCAAGCAGGCTAGTATTAAAGCGTCAGCGAACATCTCTTTGATTGACGAATAAAGTTAAACTCATTAGGATTCTTCCAGTAAAATAACGCAGTAAAGCTGAGTTAAAGGCTCTCAGTAATCTGCTAACTTTCCCAAAGTAATAGAAAGGTAACGGTCAAAGAATATCAATCGGATATTGACTGTTTGACCGACTATTCCCCTTAATCTAAATAGGGTGGACAGAGTAGATTTATGATGTCTTCTGGAATTGACTCGTAGTTCTCCAAGAGAAAATTAACTAAAGCAAGGTGACGCATATCATTTCTAGTGGGACGATGGGTTTTCTGACTAGAGAACCAAGAATTCACTGTTCCAGGCGCGCGATTGCAGATTAAAGAAATTTGTTCGTAGGTTAATTCCCACTTGCAAAGAAAATCTTCTGGAGTCATTTGCATCTGAGAGTAAGCATAATTTTGGATGAGTTGACGTTGACGCTCAGTTAGAGCTTGTCGAGTCATTGAACACCTCTTATATAAATCAACGTGAGTGGGCTGACTCGTTATTTGTGAAATAAGAGAAAAGATTTTAGTAACTGCGGTAACTAGCTGCTTACACAAGCAGCGATACTTTCAAGTTCCGCACATTGTTTGTTGTCTGTACTGAATGAGTTCAGAGGAAGTCCCAATTGGGTCTTCAACTCAGATCCAAAACATAATTGCAAATTAGGGCGATTATCAGTGGAAGCAAGGTAGGCGATCGCCGATTTAAATTAGTCACGGGTCACGAGCGCTCCCGAAAAATAGAACGGCTTTGACCGGGGCTGGATAAGGGTGTGACCTCTCGTGACTAAAGACTTCAGGGCAAAAAAATATCGATTGGGATTTAATCTTCAGTTAGTCGAATCCCGCAGCACAACCCAAACCCAAAACCCAGTAACATCCCCTTGTGCAGTTCCTTTGGCTGAGCCAAGAGAGCAAGGAATCCAAAAGCGCACCCAACTGCGATCGCTCCTATGGCAATATTCCTAAGTCTTCTACGGGTTCTTCTGCCAAATCTAGTTCTCATCGCTCCCTCCATCTGCCCAGATTATTAGACCTCTCTCATCCAGTTCATCCAAACTGGCGGCATTGATTTCTTCCACGAACGAATCTGGGAGTGATCGCATAATTAGTTCAATCAACCGGGCAGCAAACTTATTCATCACCAGCACCTCCTTCCAAGCGGCTGCACCACTGAGTTTTTGTTTTCGCTTAGGTTCTGTCATCTGATTGTCCTCCTATTATTTTAAATTTCATTTCAAGACTGTTTTTGATTGCCGCCGTTGTAGGTCTGCTGGAGTTGTCGGGTAGGTTGTCGTGCTGTCCTTGTGAATCTGTCGGGTAACTGTCGTGAAGGTTGTCGGGAGAGGCTGTCGTGCCTGTCGGGTCGTACCCGACAAGGCACATGACAGCTAGTTGGAGAGGAACCCGACAGATGAATCTGACTTGCCTTCCTCGTCGATTTGACCGTAGCCCATGTCTGCCAGTAGTCCAAAATACTGATGGATTTCTTTGCTACCTTTCCCTCTCAAAACTGAAAAGGTTTTGCGTTGAATGTCACGTACTGTTATCCAGTCGTCCTTCTCTTTAGCAAATAACCAGATACTTTTTAGCGGTTCTTTTAGCGAATCTGAAAGCTTTAACTCAGTAGTTGCTTCAGTGGGTACGACAGCCTCTAATTCTGGCGTCTCCTCAGTAACGACTGCGGGTGACGTTACTGGTGTCTGTATCGTCGTCAGCATTGATTGAGGTAGCATTCCCATCAATAATTCCTCTGTAAGCCAGTCTGGGATTTTTCCTTCTTCCTTCGTTCCATCCAACCATTGAATTTTAAATTTTCCTGTAGGCTGGATAGTTTCTAAGCCATCATCTCCAATGGTCTTTTCCCCTACCGTCTCGACTCGTACAGTGCCCTCAAGGAAAACAGTTACTAGACCTTTACTGCCTGGTAAGAATGCTTGAGTTTCACCGTGGACGATGAACACCGGGTACTCACCAAATTTAAATGTTTCTCGCAGGCATGAAGTTAAGACAGCAGTAAGAACTTCTTCTTCCACAACTTTGTTCATCAACCCGAACTCATCCCAAATCGTAGTAATAGAATTAACCTGTCCGTCTTCTACTCGCTGGGCCAGTCCGTTCCACTCTTTTCTAATAGATGGATAGTCTCGCTTACCGTTACTGATACCTACAATCTGGAAAGCATCGGGATAAGAATTTGTAGGTTCGTAGTGTGGAGTGGAAGCGATCGCCCGATGACCGGGAAGTAGAACCAGCCGCAACAATACCAGCTTCTTCGCCCACGTAGTTTTACCGGAACGCTGGACACCCACGCAGCGAATGGGATGGGACTTAACCAGACTGAGAAGTGCTGGACATTGTTGACGTAGTGCTTTCAATAATTCCTCCTTATTTTTTGGCGGACGAGTTGCTGGAACTGATTGAACAGGCTGAGCAGGTGAAGACGCTCCAATTGGAACTTGTTGGAGGCGATCTCTTTCAGAGTTTGCTAATGACGTTGAATCAGCGGGCTGAACATCCTGCTCAGTTATCGGCAGACCTGGCGGTTCAACTTCTCTTGCCGGAACATCAATTGCTCCTGGCTCCTCTTCTTTTACTGGCTTAGGATTAGCTCGGCGTGAACGATTGACAGCACCAATGTCATTGAGTCCAACTGCGAGAACAACCAGTGCCAACGGAATACCAGCGATCGCACTCCCCACGAACGCTGCCGCCAGAGAACAAACTGAGATAACTCCTTGGTCTTTTGTAATTCGTCCTAGTCCCAGCGGCTCTTGTCCAAAGTCATTTTCAAATTCAATATCGTTTGTAATTTTGGTGATTTGAGCTAACTTATTTTCTTCCATCTTTATCCTCCTAAAAGAAAGCCCCCAATAGAAAAAGGGGGCTAATGCTGTGAATCCAACGAGATTACCGAAAGTTAGCTTGAATGTTTTTTCTGAGGTTGAATACCATCTCGAAGCTAAACATCGTGACAAGAAATAAAACCAACGTCCACCACAGAATCAAGCTACTATCCCAGTTGGGGGCATCTTCCACTATTGCTTGTACACCGCCTTCATAAGGGGGAAATCGAAGGAAACAGATAACACTCTCAAATCCGTAAGCAATCCAGCGATTACGATACGCTTCATCTGTCGGATTTTCTACTAGAGAAGGCAAAATTTCTTTTAGCTGACACAGGCTCCACATTACGATCGCGAGAAAAGGAATGATATTTGCAAAGCCCCATTCAATCCATCCACCGAGGAACGGGATTCTTACAAGACTATCAAGGAAGGGAATGTTAGTGAGTTCCTTTGCAATATGTTTTGCAAGTTCAATCCACGGTTGTACATTTAAAAGCCCGACAAACCCAATGGTTGCCCAAATTAAAATCTTAGCGATGAGCCGTGCATTAATTTGAAACTTGTTTGCGCTTTTAGGCATACTTCCGCTGTAAGAATAAGTTGCTCCAGCAGCTTGATTTGTGCCACCTTGTGAATATCTCGCCATTTGAATTACCTCTGCCGAATTAGTTGCTTGAATTCTTCTTGGTCTGTCATCGTAATACGTGCGATATCAGTAATTGTTCCGTTATCGCTAACGATGGCAGTATCGCCAAGACTATTGCAGATAAAGACTCCAGGGCGCAAAGTTTGCGATAAGCGAGGATTCATTACCCTAGTTCCTTCACTGAAATAATCCTCTCTAGTCGTCTTCGCTGTTCTTACGAAAATACAGTTGTTGCGATATCTATCAAGCGCAACTTTAGACAGTTTTTCAGCCATCCGTGCTTTAGTTCGGTTCTGCCGGATATAGTCATTGAAAGTAGATTGTTCCTGCCTAATTGCTTCGCTTTTTTCAAGTGAACCTCTCACCCGTTCACCGTTTGATAAAAGGATGAGAGCAGCCGCCGCTAACAGAAGATGAGAGGTTTTAATTTTCATCTTTAGACTCCCAAAACTACTGCTAGCGGCATCAAATCAGCTTCCTGTTGAGTAGGCGTTGTATAGCGATCTCCTTTTTCGCAGAAAGAGTCGGGAACCGCGAAGCTTTCTTGGCTGGGATAAATGTTTAAGTTGAAATCAAATTGATTGCCACCAGGAAACCAATCTTGCCAAAACATATCAGCAGGTTCCCAATAAGCTTTCCACGGGAAATCACATTCAGGATTCGGTTCAGGTGCGCCTGGTTTTGGCAGCCAGTGCATCGTGAAACAGATACCCGGCTCCAGCCCTGATTGTTCTTTGAGAAGAGCTTCAAATACCAAGAAAAACTCAAAATCTGGGTAGGCTTGCTGCGATCGCTCCAACCATTCCTGAAGTTGATTTCGACCAAAAATCAATAGCGCTAAGTCATGTTCAATTTCAAGCCCCCAGCAGACAATCCAGTTCAAGACCCGAAAGCGTTGCTCTGGATTGAGAGAACCTTGCTGGTGACGTTGAATTAAATCTTGGTCTTCTGGTGTCAATGCATCAACATGGGTGCCGATGCGATAGAGCAGGTCATCGCTTGGTTGTTGGTTATATCGGCGGACGCGCTCCACGACATAGCCCCAATTTACGGAGTCGGTTGAATTCCTTTTTCCTCTTCCTGAATGGTTTAAAAGGTTCTGCGTAATTCGTTGAGCTATCCCCCGAACTTCTGCGTCTTCGATGCGCTCAATAATTGGCTGCGGGTCGAGGTTCTTGTGGAATGCATCGGCTAGTTCAATAGCGGCGTCTAGGTCAACTCCATGCGCGATGTACTGCCCATCGGGGAATCCAACTTCATAATCTGTCATCATTGAAATGTCTCCTTCTGCGTTGTTAGGGGGAGCCAGTAGTCAGCGGACGATGCCTGTCAAACTTCATGCCGCTGACTTACTGACCGAAAATTACTAAACCTTTTGCAGTTCAGTTTCTTCAAGAATTGTTTGAAAGTCGCGCTTGTTGTTGCTGAATCGAATCTGGTAAACCCATCTCGGTCTGCCGGGTAAATCATGTAAATCTGAGGGTTGATAAAGCATTCCGGTGATTACACACTGCTGGCGGGATAAGCTACCGGGAACCCTAATTGACACAGTTTGCCAGAGCTTGAACTTGGGAATTAAACGAGCAATTGATTGTGACATTTTTAACCTCCTTTTGGCTTGATAGTTGCTTTGGAATCATGCCGCTTCATCTTCAAATAAATCACCAAGGTCAGCATCAAAACTAAGGTCATCTAATTTACTTTGATTGCTGTTGAGTGTTGGTAGTTCACCTCCCTGATTGAACGCCACAACTTTATTACTGCCACTGCTGGGAACCAGCCCCATTACCCAACTGAACAACTTTGCAAATGGAACCTGCTTCGCCATTGATTGAGCGATTTTATGTTCGTAAATGATTCTGTTCGTCAAGGTGGTTATGTCAGCGCCAGTAACTTCTTTTGAAGGCTTTCCGATGACTCTTTCTGATTGCGATTTCAGGTAGTCTTGGATGTCAGTTTCAATGCGAACTCGTAGATTCTCAGCCATGATTATTTGCCTCTTTCAAATCTTGCTTGAGCTAGTCTTTGTAATCCGATAGCATTCGCCCAACAACCATCGGGGACGGCTGTAATTCCTTGGCTGGCAAGTAATTTGGCGACTCCCGGTAGTTCAGCACCTCCACCCCAACAGACAAGACTCTGCGCGGAATCTCTCCACTCTGAAACCTCTTTAAAAGCCAGTCTCAAACGGTCAGCTAACCAAGGCTTTAGATGTCGTAGATAGATAGGTCTGAAGTCAAAGTTACGAGTACCATACTTGAACTCTCGTGATTCAATTCCTTGCCGAATCATCTCTATGCTTCCTACTTTTCCACTCCCTAAAAATTGGATTAATTCTGGATCGGATGCGATTAAATCCAGCAGGTCAATACACCCACCAATCTCAAGAACTTTACGATGCACAATTGCACCACCAGGCGCAAAGATGTTGACGATAGTTGTGGCGGTTCCAATGTCAATCCCAATCGCACTGGCTGTCTTGTCAATCAACGGTTCAAGTGTTCCTGACACACAATAAGCGTAGCTACCTGCCCCCTCTGGAACCACCAAGCTTACTTTTAAATTAACCCGTGATTGAACCGCATTCTTACCACCAAAATTGATGACATGAGAACCCTGCGTTTTAGCCGTAACTACCTCTTGGAAAAGGCTTTTATTGTGGGTTGATAGAACTAGATGTAAATTCCATTCTGGTCTGAATGAAAGGCTTGCCAAACTCCCCAACAGTAAGTGCAAACAAAACTCTCCCTTTAAAACTGGGTCATCACTCAGCTTTGTATGTGCGCTTGGACTCTTCCACGCCGCAAGACTTCCAACAAGGAACTGAAGCCCGACTAAATCTTCTCTTTCACCTGAGTGGTAGAAGAAATATCCACCATCTTTTGCAGTGAGAATATCGTGTAATTCTTCGCGCACTTGCACAATTTTGGAGGGCATTCTGACTTTCATCTGCGATGCGCCGCTGCCAATGCAAATCTTGGTCAATCCCGCCCCGACATCGGCTCCTGTAGGCAATGCGAGAATGTTTCGGGCGAATCCAGCCTGCGATGGCTGTGTCATTGTCATTGTTAATTTCTCCAAAGTTGAGGGTTAAACGTGGTCTGTAACTCTTGCTGTCTGGGTTTGAGTTAATTTTTTGGCAAAAAACTCTGTCACCCAATCTCACCTGATTTCTTTGCGGGGTGAGGGTTTTGGGCGCTTTTGGTCTATGTCTGCTACGATAACACCTAAGCAAGGAAGTAGCAACTTAACTTTTGATACTAAATAGCCTTTTAATACTAAGTAGCAACTCATCTTTGCTTTTGTTGATTGTGAGAGAATGGGAGTAAAATCGCCAAGTTGCTACTGTGCCTGGAAAAAAAGACGATCCAAATTATCAAATAGTGAGAGGTCACGTTCCCAAAGAGCTGGTGAAGCGCTTCAAAATTTACTGTGTAGAAAATGGCGTTGATAACAGTCAAGGCTTGGAAGACATTCTCACTGAATATCTTCAGGCAAAGGAACAACAACCTTTACGTAAAGAAGCTTCACCTCAACCACCACCTCAAACTATCGCTGAGTTGGTACAGCAAAATTACGTTCAATTGTTGGAGCGTGGCGGAGTGGAAGTAGATCGATTAAAAGCGCTGAAAGATGGAGCTAAACCTACTGTCCGAGAACTAGCCTTTCTCGCACGGGATCTATATATAGATGAAGAGATAATCGTTGAGTTGCGCGATCGCAGCTTTCCTAAGAATAAGAAGAGAGAAGCCAATGGAGTTTGACAGGTTTGATTTCAGAGGCATCGGCAATCAAAGCTTACTTCTCCAAGCATCAAATGAATCTACCGCCAAAGCTTGGCTCGACGAAGGGGGCTGCGAATTGGCGAAGGTATTAATAAAGCTTCGCCTGAAGTATGCTCGAATTACTTGGGATGGTTGTAACCAGCCTCTAAAGATTCTGGCATCAATGGCTGAATCTGAACCTGAGACTCCGGATCTACCTGAAATATCTAATGCAGTTTTTTCGTCCCAATTGGGACTTGATTCAAACTCGCTAGGAATTTTAGAGAGAATGCAAGGTTCATCAAAACCAATGTCCCTGACCGACCTAGATTCTGATGCTCAAGAGTGGGTTAATGCTCCGCTGGCTCAGATGCTACAAATGCCAGCGGTTCAGGCAACCTCACTGAACATGAAAGATTATTGGCAGGAGGATGCGCTTGATTATGTAAAGCGCATCTTAGGGCAGCAGAGCATTTTCGATCACAAGTACGAAGCAATGCTACCTTATAGCCCTACCCACTTCAGCTCAAGGTTTGAGGTGGTTGAATTTGGGATTACAAAAAGACTAAAGCGATTAGTAACAATTCATTACTTTGAGCCGAGCAGTCAATCAGCTATCCAATGAAAACTTCCTTTCTCAAGAAAATTTAAGTTAAACTAAAAAAGCTTGTATAAACAAGCGACAATAAAAAAAGATGGCAAAAAGAGGAATTAAGGGATTACAAAGTCAGAAGGGTCAACCCGAATACTACGAGGAGCTAAAAAAACGGACTGCGCTAATGCTAACCCCTACCGCTACGAAGCAACTAGATTCTTGGGCAGAAGACCTGAACATATCTAGAAGCGAGTTGGTAGAGCGTCTTGCAAGAGGTGTTTACCCAGTCATTTTGGATGAGGAGGCAGCAAGCCTGGGGGAGTTACTGAGCTGTTGAATCTTGTTAACGAAGTCAACAGCTACTACGCGACAAGGATGGCAGCCATGATTGGGAAGATAAAGCAGCAGCAACAAATAATCGAACGGCAGCAGCAGATGATCGACAAGCTTACTAGGAGACAGTCATGAATTTAAGTAATAAAAAAAGCGCAAAACACTGCTAGCCATTGAACCTGGCAAAACAGTGTTTCACGCGAGTAGTAAAAAACAGAGAGCCTAAGCTCTAAAACAAACGAAAAAACCGAGAGAATTTAGCTCTAGTACACGATAGCTCTATCTTGGCGGACGGACTATCTGACTAGCACCATTTACGATCTAATCGTAACTACGATTATCGATACTTCTAATTTAACACTTGTTCGTTGACAATCAACGAACAAAAGCTAATTTAGGAGCGGTGGGCTAAATTCTCTCCCTACCCCACACAGGAGAGAACAAGGATGTTACAACCACGCCACTATAAAGAATTAAAAGCCAGCGGAATTGCTGACAACCTGATCGCGCTGAACGTGCGATCGCTCAAAGGATACCAGCCTCACGAGCATTTGCTCTACTCCCCAAAAATAGAGCGATTGAATGCTGGTCGAGTTACCGACCGGGTGCTTCGCAAATACGAGCATCTTGAGAAAGGCGGAATGTTATTTACCGGACTAGATCCACTGAAGAATTGGGATTCAATGGATTGGTGTATCTTCAAGCCCGATTCCCCCAGATGCAGCAACGAGGGGAAAGTGATCAAGTACGAGCATCCACCCCAGGTACCCACACGAGCATACTTCCCAAAAGTGGATTTTAGATCCTCTCTCAAAGTTGCACGGCAACATGGGTTTGAAGAGCAATTTTGGGAACGGGTTTCACAAATCCGATTAGAGGAGAAAGGTTTTAAACCTTCAAAAATTGTCAAAGGGAAGCGCCCTAGATTCCCCAAGTTAAAAACTCAGGTTCTTGGGAAGCAGTTAAAACGGCTTGAGGATACGGGGTTTTGGAAATGGGTTCTAGATAACAAAATTCCGGTCTGCATCACCGAGGGCGCGAAAAAGGCAAAATCACTGTTATCGGTTGGATTCGCAGCCGTTGGACTGCCTGGAATCAACGGCGGCTATCGTCAACCCAAGGATGAGTTTGGAAATCGGGTAGGCAGTCGCAAGTTAATTCCAGAGCTGGAGATTTTTAAAGATCATCCGATCTATATCGTTTTCGACAAAGACCCGAAGCGGGAGACTATTCGGGCGGTCAACAATGCAATCACTCAAATGGGGGTTTTACTTCGGAAGCAAGGCTGCCCAGTTCATGTGGTTTCTTGGACTGAGCCGCAGAAAGGTGTCGATGATTTTTTGGTAGCCCACGGGGTTGAGGCTTTTAAAAAATACTACGACTCGGCTCTATCACTGGAAGAATGGCAAGTGCGTTCTTACACTCAACTCACTTACCCGGTCGATGTTGCACTGAATCAACGATATCTGGGCAAGCCGTATATCCCCCCCTATGCCAAATTAATTGGAATCAAAGCCCCGAAAGGAGGGGGAAAAACTGAATTTATCGCCCAAATGGTGCATGACGCAATGATGCAGGGTAAATGGGTATTAGTCCTGACCCATCGGGTGCAGCTTGGGATGGAGCTATGTCGGAGGGTGGGTGTACCCTACGTTACTGAAGTTAGAGATTGCCCGACTGGTAAACTTCTGGGATTTGGGCTATGCGTAGATTCTCTGCACCAAAAATCTCAGGCAAAATTCAGCGCTGAAAACTGGCGAAATGGCGTTGTAATTATTGATGAAGCCGAACAGGTTATTTGGCATTTATTGAACTCCAGCACTTGTCAACGCAATCGCGTTCCAATTTTAAAAGAATTTAAAACTCTAATTACCAACGCACTCACAAGCGAAACTGGACAAGTAATTTTGAGCGACGCTGACCTTAGCGACGTATCAATTGATTATATAAAGCAGCTCGGAGGAGTCGATACTAAGCCGTGGATCGTTGAAAATACATTCAAACCTGAAGGGTGGAATGTATTCCATTACGCCGATAAGACCGCAGCAAGCTTAGTAGAGGCAGTTGAAAATCACATCGCTAAAGGAGGGCGACCTTTCATTTGCTGCACCGGACAAAAGATTAAAAGTCCATTCGGAACCCAAATTCTTGAGGTAAGATTTAATCAAGAATTCCCAAACAAAAAGGTTCTCAGGATTGATTCTGAAACCATCTCAGACCCCAATCACCCTGCCTTCGGATGCACCACTCGACTAAATGAAATATTGCTCGATTATGACATCGTGCTATGCTCACCCTCGCTTGAAACAGGAGTGAGCATTGATATTAGAAATCACTTCACTTCGGTTTGGGGAATTTTTCAGGGAGTTGTACCAGTAAGTTCAGCCGGACAATCATTGGCGCGAGTTCGGGAACCTGTAGATCGCCACATCTGGATAGCTCCTTACGGACTAGGGAAAATTGGCAACGGTTCTATTAGTATCAACAGTTTGCAGGCAAGTGAAAACAAACTGGCAAAGAGTAACATTGCCATCCTTAAAAATGCCGACTTTCAGGATGTAGACGTTGATACCAATTTCGATCCAGTAAGTCTGAGAACTTGGGCGAAAATGGCTGCCAGGGTGAATTCGGGGATGCTATCTTATCGGCAGACGATTCTTGATAATTTGACAACTGAAGGGCACCGAGTTTCTACCGTTGATTGCTCAAATGGCTTCGACACTTGGGAAATACTTGACAACCTTCGGGAGGTTGAATCGCTAAAAGAAGCAAAGGAGATTGCCGACTCTTCTGAAATAACTCAGGAACAATATCAGGAGCTAAAGGAAAAGCGATCCAAAACTAAATCGGAACGTTACGAGGAACGTAAGCACTCTCTGTCGCTACGATACGGAATTCCTGTATCGCCAGACCTAATAACCAAGGATGATGAGGGCTGGCATCCTCACATACAGATGCACTACTACCTCACGTTAGGCAGAGAACATCTTCTGCCGCGAGATAAGAAACGGCTGGATGCCATCAAACAACAGGGAGAGGGCGCGGCGTGGATTCCCGACCTAAATAAGTCACTTATCTGTTCACAAATCGCCGCCTTAGAAAATTTGGGTGTGCCGAACTTGTTAGATAGAGAACGGAGATTTAAAGCTGGTGATGACGACCTTCAGGCAATGTCTGAGAAGGCGATCGCTCACAAGTGGCAGATAAAGAAAGCGCTGGGCATCAGTATCGGCGAGGAAGAGTCACCGATATCAATTTTTAAAAAGTTGCTGGGCAAGCTTGGGCTGGAATTGGAGTACCTTTGCAGGGAAGGAGGGAGAGGTCAGCAGAAAGGAGTCTACGGGTTTGTAGAACCAAAGGACGAACGTGAGGAAGTGTTCGCGGCGTGGCTGGCACGAGATAAAGCGGCAGCAGAAACTTTGGCACGAGAACAGGCTGAACGAGAACAGGCAGCACGAGAACAGGCTGACCGAGAACAGGCTAAACGAGAACAGGCAGCACGAGAACAGGCTGAACTTCAAAATGTATCAAGTTGTGATACCGTAGTCACCACTTGTAATAAAGAGTATTTAACTACTACCCGTGACTACCAAACTTCTCCCCAATCTATAAACGAGGGGAGCGAGGGGAGCGCGGCGGTACGGGGGGCAGGGGAAACAAAGGTTGAGAAGGCTGTTCGGGCGTTGGAATTGGTCAAGGCTCCAGGGAAGGTCACGGCGATATTTGAGAAGTTGAAGCGGCTCCCTCAAGAGATGAAACGCGAAATTTGGGAATCAATTCCCAACGCCAGACAAAAGGAACTTAGAAAGATGAACGAAGATGGACGCAGGCTTGCCGAAACTCCCTTACATCTTCAACCAGAGATTCTTGAAAAGCAGCAGGAATTGCTAGCTGCGACAGAAACAAAAACTCTTGAGATGTTTCAAGACGACTATTTCTCGAATACTTACGAGGACTGGTATTACTCCGTTGAGGAGATCCGTCAAATCAAAAATGGCATTTGGCTGGGACTCTCGGAGGAACAGAAGGTGTATGTTGGCAGGAAAAGAAAGGCAGCTAAAGCCCGATTGTTAGCGGAAAGTAAGTCAGTCAGGTCAGCGAACCACGCCCCCGAACCCTCGTTCATCTTCGGTCAGCGGGTGAAATTTGAAGAGAAGATTTACACCGTAACTGGATCAGATGGTGGTTACACTCAACTTCAAGGTGTCGCGAAAGCGGTAGCGAATTGGGAACTTAAATTACTTGAGCAGGAGGCAGACCTGGTGGCGAATGCCTTTGTTTGAGTGATGCGATCGCCTTCAATTTGCGAGGGCGATCGCATCACTTGCAGTCCCAATTGGGACTTGACCAGAGATTGAGTATTTACTTAGTTACTTAATCCTTTACGTCCCGAAGTGCTTCCTCCAGAAGAGTTCGGATGATTTCAACTTTTTTCCTCCCACTTCTGGCAGCCAAGATTGACAATTTTTTATACATGGATTGAGTCAGGTCTGCGCTAATCCGCACCATGACTTCTTTAGGTTTGGATTCAGTTGAACTTTCTTTAGGTGTGGGGGTTGGCTGTTGGAAAACAAATTGTTTGGCGAGGTTATCGTCATCGTCTAGAGGCTTGCGTTTTTTAGTCATGACACCAGCCTCAGAATTTCTTTGAAAAGCTGTTCAAACTCTGCCGCCGCATCAGCAGCTCCACTACCCGATAGATCCCACACGGTCGCTGCCTGACCAAATGAATCTGCCACACTTTGCTTCTGGTGAACAATTGTTTTCAGGGCTGTTACATCAGGAATTTTTTGAAGTACCGCGATCGCTTCAGTTTTTAGTTTGGTATTCTTCTGGGCGCGACTGAGAAATACTGCTGCCTTGGGTGCGCCCTTCCGAACTGACTGAGCTTGTCGAACCAGTCGTACAGTATCGGCACAGGCATCCAAATCCAGTTTTGATGGCTGGCAGGGGAGGATCGCTAGGTCGGTGCGAAAAAGAATCGCTCTGGTCGCTTCACTTAAACTGGCTCCTCCATCAATTACCAGGAAGTCAACCGATTCAGCCAAGACTGGAATTTTTTCAAGTAGATCGTCAGCACTTGTTAGGGCAGTGACAGGGATGTGACTTTCCATAGAAGCGAACCATCTTGAAAGCGATCGCTGTGGATCGGCATCAACTACTGATACCTTTCTCTTTTGCTGGGTGGCTAACCAGTGGGCGAAATGAAGGCTACTCGTTGATTTCCCTGTGCCGCCTTTTTGATTGATAAAAGCGATGATGCTCATACTACTTAATTAAGTAATTAAGACACCTCAAGTATGGCAGACTGAAGTGTATGTAGACTCCACCGAATTGGACTCTTTTAGGCGAAGTTACCCTCAACGATGAACGAATTCATTGAAGTTCATGCCCGTTAAATTAACTTGACCAATTACTGTTTTAGGCGAAGTTTTATGGGAAGTCAGTCTGTGCCGCCAAATAAACAAGCAAGACCGGATAACGAGCGTCAGTATTAAACTTTGGATGAGATGGAGCGATTGATAGCCGGAGCTAAGAAAGAGGGTCGCCATCGTCACCGGGATTCCACTCTTCTGCTTCTAATGTACCGTCACGGCTTGCGGGTGGGGGAGGTGGTCAATTTCCAATGGAAAGATGTGAATTTCAACTCCAAGCATTTATATGTGCGGCGGCTGAAGAAAGGTTCTCCTTCCAACCAACCTCTGTACGGTGATGAAGTGCGATCGCTTCGTCAGTTGCAGAGGGAAAATCCAGATACACCTTGGCTGTTCACCTCAGAGAGGAAGGCACCCCTGACAACGCGAACTGTGCGGGATATTGTGGATCGGGCAGCAGATGAGGCAGGGTTGGGCTATTCAGTTCATCCCCACATGATTCGTCACAGCACAGGTTTTTATTTGGCATCGAAGGGATACGACACCAGAAAAATTCAAGATTACTTGGGGCATCGCCAAATACAACACACTGTCAGATATACTCAACTCGCACCAGGACAGTTTGAGGGGCTGTGGGACTGAGATGAAAAGATGCCTGACGAGACAGCCGACTTAGGCATTCCAGGTTCATAAAGTGACAGTTAAATTTGTATCGTAGACGGTCAATTGCCAGACATCATATAATCGCTCATCGTTCATAGCAATTTCAATAAACAATGAACAATTAACAATTCAAAATTCATGACTTTTTACCACAGCGCGCAAGGCAAGTTGTGGTAAAGCCATCATTCTTTGCAAATGCCACAAGCGCCAGGGTTTTTGATACAAGCGATAAAGCCATTCCAGATGATTATTCCGCAACCAAGCGGGTGCCCTAGGTTTAATTCCAGCCCAAATATCAAAACTACTGCCGACACCAATCCAAATCGATTCGGGACACAGGTGCCGATTTTGGGCGATCCATAATTCCTGACAGGAAACGCCTAAACCCACGAATATCAAACGGGGTTGGAGGGTTTGCAGGGTTGTCTTAAATTCTAGCTCTGCTTCGGGTGAGAGGTAGCCGTGTTGACTCCCAGCAATCATAATTCCCGGCACTCGTTCCTCCCAAACCGTAGCAGCTAATTGTGCGACTCCCGGTGCCCCACCATAGAAAAAAATCGGGGGGGGCATCCTCATCTGCCCAGCTTCCGCTAAAAGCGACTCTGCCAAGTCAATTCCCGAATAACGCCTCAGCCTTTTACCATTTAGCCGCAGATAAAGGGCAACCCCGGCTCCATCCGGAATCACCAGTTCAGCCTGCTGAATGATCCTCGCAAGGGTGGGGTTGTCTTCTGCCTTAATCGCCATTTCGGCATTTAAAGTGACGACATGAGCGCCTACCTTCTCCTGTAGGCCCCAAATGAGCAACTCAGAATAGCCTTCTAACGTATAGTCTTCTAACAGATGAACGGGCACTCCCAGGACGGGAAAATATTCGAGTTTCCGAAATAGTCTCAAATCTTGGTAATGCTTTATATCTCTCAGACTGGCACCGTTCAAGTTTTGATTACCTGCATCTTGATTGACAATCCTATGAATCAAGCGCCATTTATCATCAAGCTTCGTCTTACCATCGATTTTTGTGTTTCTCAGGTCAGCATCACTCAAGTTGGCACCACTCAAGTTGGCACCACTCAAGTTAGCACCGCTCAAGTTGACACAACTCAGGTCAGCACCACTCAAGTTAGCACCGCTCAGGTCAGCGTTTCTTAAATTAGTATCTTTAAAGTTGCAATTACTTAAATTAGCCTTGCTCAGGTTGGCACCACTTAGATTATCGTTACTAAGATCCTCTCCGCTAAGCTCTGCTTCAATATAATCCTCAGCCAAGCTCAGTCCAGCAATTTTTGCTAGCTCAGATAGCTTCCCTGTTGTCTCATTATCAACTGCTTCCAGAAGCGCTCCAAACTCTTCATTTGTTAAAGGTTGGGTCATAATACCTCAGTTCAACTTTACTTAAATATTCTTCTAATTTAGGTTTAATAAACTTTAGAAAAGCAATTTTTTTGGTTTCTTGTATTTTTTTGTTTTCATATACATCATCTAAAAACGTTACAGCAATATCTTTTCTGTTAATATCAACTTTGAAACTCGCTATTACGCAATTATCATTTAACAAACTTAAAATCCCTAAACTTCCATTTTTTAGCTGTCCTTCTAAAATAAGCTGTCCTTCCAGAGGTTTAAACACCCATTTAGGAAACTTATCCTCTCCACTTGGTTCAGCTTTCCAATTTGTTAAATTTATTAATTTTTCACGATTTGACAAAGGCATACTACTTTTGTCAAAATTTAAGTAAAATTCTCCGCGCCTAATCCCAAAGCGGACATTAGCATTTTTAGGGCTGCCAAATAATCCCGACAAGGGAAAACTTTCTTTTGCTTCACCAAAGGTAATTGTTAAATTAACAAGGACTTTTTTTCTACTAATATCTTTTTCTTCTTCCCAAAAATCTAATTGAAAAAATACCAAACTGCCGTCATACTTGTGTTCTTCCGAAACGACTACTATTTTTAGCTCCTGTGTAAAGGGTTGTGGCGTTTGTTGAGCAGTAGTAGCGAAGTGGTTTGTGATTTCACATTTTTCATAAAATACCCCGGCTACTTTACCCGTAATTTTACCACCACTCATTTGACCTATACCTATATCTCCCTCTTGCTTAAAGGAATTGCCTTGAGTTCCACTATTAGCACTATCACTTTCAGCCTTGTTAACTCTTTGTGAAAGCTCTTGATTTTCATTCATTATTTACTTTTGAGAATTATTAAATTTGTAAAAAAGCGAGCGCTCACCCTAGCTCATTAATCCTCTTCTGTCACTCTCTGGACAGGCAATCTCCAGAAGCCTTATCAGTCAATCAATACAAGCTATCCTATTAGAAAAAGTCCGTGGCTGTATTTGTTGTTAGAAAAAAATCTGGCGATCGCTTCGTATACAAAGGCTCTAGAGTTCAAAAATGACAAATGTTTTCGGAGAGTGACAGAAGAGGGTTAAGCCTGAGGCTTTCCGGTACTTTGCAAATCTTGCAAAGCACCGATGACAAAACTAGCGGCGGGATGGTTAAGTGCTGCCTCCAAAGCAGAAACACCACCTGCTTGCAAAGCACTCAATGTCCGTGCCAGCAATGTAGGATTAGCTTGAATTTGCTTAGTGGTTTCCATTGCGAGTTCCATCTTCCCAGTCGTAGTATTGCTTGAATAAGACTTATCAAGCTGTTTAAGCAACTTTTGAATCTCAGCGGCTGCTTCGTCTAAATTCTGTTGTTCAGCTTCATTAATTACGCCGGCTACTTTGGCACCGCCTTCGATTGTGCCGCCACTCATGGAACCAATACCAAAAATCCCGGATTGATCGTAGTAATTACCTGTCATACTCATTTCCTACAAAATTGGGGTTTCCACATCAGTTGTAGCTTAAATCCTTCACTTTTAATTAAAAAGCGGCAAATAACGGAAGTTCCAGGGTGTAATCACTGCCCACTCGTCTAAGCTAGCTGCATTGAGTACCCTACTAGCAACTTGGGTAGAGGTGTTTCTCTTTTCATATCAATGGTGCTTTTCAATTGAATGGTTCATCTTCCCAAAAGATTAAGAGTCTGTGGTCTAATTCCTTGAGGCTCACAGCATAAATCTTGTCCAGCAAGGTATCGGGAAGTGACTCCTATATTTTTCAGTTTTACAGATATATGCTGCCCTTGTTCGACTTTTTAGGGTCATTCACTTGGGCTGAATCAAGAAAATCTATTTCTACATCGTCATAGCTCCATTTCCCGGCGTAGGAGAGCATTGATAAGGCGGATACGGCTCCTCTGACTTGTTCTGGGCGCACTTCCAAGTATTTTTGCAATTCTTCTAAGTTGCGGTGTCCGGACACTTCTTGAATGACTCGCAACGGGATGCCTGCATCGCTCATCTGGGTCAAGGCAGTGCGACGGAAGCTGTGAGTGCTGACTCCCTCTATTTCCAGGTGCAGGCAAGCGTCTCTCAAAATTCTAGCGGCGGAGTCTGGGTTGAGGTGTCCTTGACCGTGGCGACCGGGGAATAAGAACCAGGTTCGGGGTGTGGGGTAGTAGTCAACTAACAGTGACCGCAATTCTTCGATGACGGGGATGCAGCGAGT
>NZ_JACJOQ010000585.1:0-9892 GCF_014695635.1 Coleofasciculus sp. FACHB-712
TTTTTGCACAAATATTTACTAATGTCCGCTGAAATAGCGCGAATTACCGGCAAAGAGGGGGAGGCTTTGGATTTATATGAAAAGTCAATTAACTCAGCTAGAGAAAATGATTATATCCAGAACGAAGCGATAGCCAATGAACTAGCGGCAAAGTTCTTTCTCGGTAAAGAATACACTGTGCTAGCAAAAGCCCATATTCTGGAAGCTCACTATGGCTATCTTAAATGGGGCGCGATCGCTAAAGTGAATCATGTGGAAGAAAAATATCCGCAGTTCTTTTCCGGAGTATCTGTAACCGGCAAAGCTGGGAGTCTGAGCAACATAATTTCTTCTAGTACTGGCAGCGATTCGGGATTGTTGGATGTAACGACAGTCGTGAAAGCCAGCCAAACCTTAGCGAGTGAGATCGTTTTAGACAAGTTGTTAGAAAAGTTGATGAAAATTGTGATTGAGAATGCTGGAGCGCAGAAAGGCTTTCTCATTCTGGAAGAATCAGGCAACTTAGCGATCGCTGCTGAGGGAGAAGTCGATCGGGCTGAGGTAACTGTTCTCCAATTTATTCCCGTAGAATCCAGTCATAAGGTTTCTCCTGCTATTGTCAATTATGTAAAAAGAACGAAGAATAATTTAGTTTTAAACGATGCCACTAACCAAGGCTTATTTAAATCAGACTCTTACGTTTTACAATATCAGACTAAATCTATATTATGTCTTCCCATTATTAAGCAAACGCATCTAATTGGTCTGCTTTATCTTGAAAACAATCTGACGACTAATGCTTTTACACCTGACCGATTGAAAGTTTTGGAAATGCTGTCTTCTCAAATTGCTATCTCTCTAGAGAATGCCAAACTCTATGATGAGATGACAGCATTAAATGCTGACCTCAAGCAAGAAATTGACGAGCGCAAGCAGGCAGAAAATCGCTTACGCGAAAGCGAAGAGCGATTTCGATTGATTGCCGAAACTACTCCGGTTCCTCTACTGATAAGTCGTGTATCTGACAGCCAAATTCTGTATGCGAATATGGCGTGTAGCTCAACTTTGGGTCTATCCACGCAAGAATTGATAGGTCGTCAGGCACAAGAATTTCATTACGATCCTGAGGCTCGAAAAGAGTTGCTGAAGATACTGGCTAAAAATGGGTACGTCCGCAACTACGAATTTCAGGCGAAAAAGGTAGATGGAACGCCATTTTGGATTAATTTATCCATTCAGCCAATCGCATTCAACGGCGAGCAAGCAATGCTGAGTGGATTCCAAGACATTACCGAACGCAAACGGATGGAGGAGTTAAAAGACGAGTTTCTGGCAAATACCTCCCACGAACTCCGCACCCCGCTTAATGGCATCATTGGCATTACCGAATCTTTGATAGATGGTGTAACGGGGCATTTGCCTGAGAAGACAATTTATAATCTATCGATGGTAGTATCGAGCGCTCACCGGCTATCCAATTTGATCAACGATATCCTTGATTTTTCTAAACTGAAACATGGAAATCTACCGCTTAAAATCAAGCCGGTGGGAATGAGAGAAATTACCAATGTGGTGCTGACTCTCAGCCAGCCTCTAATTGGTAAAAAATCTTTGCAACTGATCAATAAAATTGCTCCCAATACACCGTCTGTTAATGCTGATGAAGATCGGGTGCAACAAATTCTCTACAACCTGGTCGGTAATGCTATTAAATTTACAGATTCTGGTGTGGTAGAAGTGTCGGCATCTGTGGTCGAGGAGGGGCAGAAGGAAGATTCTTCTGACGCTGAATATTTACCTTATCTAGCGATTACCGTTGCCGATACGGGAATTGGTATCCCCCCAGAGAAATTTGGCAAAATCTTTGAATCTTTTGAACAAGCTGATGGCTCAACAGCAAGAATTTATGGAGGGACTGGTCTTGGTCTTGCGATTACTAAAAAGCTAGTGGAATTGCACAATGGGGAAATTTGCGTAGAATCTCAAATGGGAGTTGGTTCCCGATTTACGTTTACCCTACCCCTCTCAAAAGAGGTGAAGGTCGAAGAATTGAAGGTTGAAGAAAGGTTTAAGTTTAAAGAATTGAAACCTCGGCTTGGAAACCTGCAACCTGCTAAACAGCAATTTGCAACCCAAAGTGGCGACATCAAGATTTTGATAGTGGATGATGAGCCAGTTAACGTGCAGGTGCTGGTCAACTATCTATCGGAGCAAAACTATTCCTTAACTCAAGCCTTTAATGGCATAGAAGCATTGGCAGCGATCGCGCAGGGGTTAAGACCAGACATCATTTTATTGGATGTAATGATGCCGCGCATGACCGGCTATGAAGTTTGCAAGAAAATTCGCGAACAGTATTCGCTTACCGAACTTCCCATTTTGATGTTAACTGCAAAAAATCAAGTATCAGACCTAGTAGAAGGATTTAAGTCTGGTGCCAACGATTATCTCATTAAACCAATCTCGAAAAATGAACTTCTAGCACGCATCAACCTTCATCTTCAGCTATCTAATCTGGAGGCACTGCGGCAAGCAGAAGCGCGAGAACGAGAGAAAGCACAACAGCTAGAACTCACTTTAAGCGCATTGCAACGTACCCAAGCCCAACTGATTCAGGCAGAAAAAATGTCTAGTATTGGGCAACTGGTGGCGGGAGTAGCCCATGAAATTAACAACCCAGTCAATTTTATTTACGGCAATCTTGCCCCTACAAATGAATATGCGCGAGACTTGCTCAATCTTATACAGATGTATGAGCAGTTTTACCCCAATCCAGTTCCAGAAATTCAGCGAGAGATGGAGACAATTGAATTGGAATACTTGAAAGAAGACTTCCCAAAAATCTTATCTTCTATGCAGGTAGGAGCCGAACGTATCCAATCTATTGTGCTGTCATTGAGAAACTTCTCGCGCTTGGATGAAGCAGAAATGAAGCCAGTAGATATTCATTCAGGCATTGAATCTACCTTGTTAATTTTGCAGCATCGGCTCAAACCCCAGAAAAACCGATTGGGGATTGAGGTGGTTAAAGAATTTGCTCGGCTGCCTAAAGTGGCCTGTTATGCAGGTCAGTTGAATCAGGTATTTATGAATATTCTCAGTAATGCAATTGATGCCTTAGAAGAGGTTTGTGGTTTATCGTTCGTGGGTCATGACAATGAACAATCAACCATGAATCATGAACAATCACCTACGATTTGGATTCGCACCTCTGTTGTAGAGGATGATCGGGTTGCAATCCGGATCGGGAATAATGGGCCTAGCATGACGGAGGAAGTGCAAAAGAAGATATTTG
Organism: Coleofasciculus sp. FACHB-712; assembly: GCF_014695635.1. NCBI lineage: Bacteria > Bacillati > Cyanobacteriota > Cyanophyceae > Coleofasciculales > Coleofasciculaceae > Coleofasciculus > Coleofasciculus sp. FACHB-712. The sequence goes on from NZ_JACJOQ010000585.1 coordinate 3,275, forward strand.
ACCCCTTCTTTACGACGAAGCCGGTGGGGGCTGGCACTGGCTTGGGATTGTCTATCAGCTACTCGATTGTGGTGGAACGTCACGGGGGACAGATTCGCTGTATTTCATCACCCTTACAGGGCGTAGAGTTTATTATTGAGATTCCGATTCAGTAGCAAAAAAAAGGCTGATATAGACCAGGAGCAATCAAAATGAAGGCTTCTGGGGTCAGGTGCAAAGCGAATCATTTTCTTTGAGAGGCATCGCCCAACCGCTGACTAATTTACCGTGAAGTAACAGCATCTGGAATGCCAGAATTGCTAAATCCCAAAAAATGTTATACTATTCAAGTTATTAGGGCATGTAGCTCAGTGGATAGAGCATCAGATTCCGGTTCTGAGGGTCGGGGGTTCGAATCCCTCCATGCTCGTTGAAAGCCCTAAAAAGAAGAGGCGCGATCGCGTCTCTTCTTTAGCCTTTAAACTTTAACCTTTCGAGTAAACGCAATAACCACTCGCCAAAATTCCTTTTAAAAATTTGGAAGGATTCATTTCCCGGTCGATATCTGGCGAAGCAGAAATATCAACTCCCCTCAGTTGTTCTGGCAGCAGGGCAGATTTATGGGGTTTTATCGTGTATTGGGGGCATTTTTGCGAGAGTTGGGAATTTTTCAGCAGCCAGTTGATTTCCCGCAACGAGTATTGCTTTAAATCGGCTAAATTGAGTCCGGATTTCCTGACTTTCCTCAAAACTTTATCCAAAATATTTGCCGGACAGTATCGGTTGTAAAATAAATCCTCAAAAATAAAGACTCCCCCTGGCTTGATGACACGAGCAATTTCTGCCAGGTTCTTGCTGAGTTGTTGTTTTTCTAGGTGAAGAAAAACACTACTTGAGATTACAAATTCTATTGAGTTGTCCTCAAAGGGTAACTGACCCATTGGCATACAAATCAAAGAAAAATCCGATGAAGAGAATAAATTGTATGCCTTATGAAAGGTCAACATCCGACGTAGCATATTTTCGGAAATATCTATTCCGTAATACCGATCGCAGGTAATTTTTTTTTGTTTTGAAAGATAGGCAGCATGTCTGCCATATCCACAACCCAGATCCAAAATCGAATCAAAATGTTTGCCTGTCGGAATATTCTCCCAAACTTCTTTAGGAGTTTCTTGAGAAGAGGTAGTTTTTTCCCATTGCAGTGCAGCTTTCTCCCAGATTTGCTTAAGATTTAATCTAGAATCAGCTTCATAGTTTTTCGGGAAAAATATCTCATTGAGCAGTTGAAAATTGTTTAACTGAAGTTGAGATTTCTTTAAGGTCGGCATTTGACTCAATCTCCTCCCCTAGGCTGTGGTTAGATGAAAGCGACTATTTTGTATTCTTCAGTACCCCAGCCTTAAAGATTCGGGTAACTCCGTAAATATCCGGACTGATGTTCTTTATATTTAATCTTTCCTTCAAAAATATTGCTATGGCTGAGAGCTTATCTTTACTTAAGCTTTAAATAAGAAGAGAGCTGACCGCAGAAGTATAAAGTTTCTGTAAAGAAGACTAAAATTCTCAAGACACTAAATCCAGGATTTTCTCGTAAAATCAAGCGCACTCTGGGTTGTGGGTGAGAAAATGCTTATATCCGTATATCTTCGGATATAAGCCTAAAGATAGAGTCGTTACCGATTCTAGATGCTCGAAGAAGTATTAGATTTCTGTATCGTCAGTGTTTTCCCTCATCCCTCTGACAATTCGGGAGAGTTCGCTCTTTTCATCAACCGCAATCCGAGTAGGAGAACCACTAATAATTCGTTCGTAATTGCGGAACGAATCCTTAATTTCAGCTCCTGCGTCGCTAATCGTGTACTCGCGGATGCCTTTTTCATGCCACGAACCCCGCATTTTAAAGACATTGATAGCGCGGGACATTTCACCGCGAATTTCCACATATTGCAGCATCAAAATCGTGTCTGTAATGGTGGAAATATGGGAATCCGTAATCGAGTGGGAACCCATAAAGTGGTCTGTGGTATTGGTAAAAAAGCCAGTTATTTCCTCTTGCTTGGCATAACCTGTAACCCCAATCACAAACTGCCGAAAGGCGTTGTTGCTGACGCCTCGAGCTAATGCCGAAAGCGAATCAATAGCAATACGAGACGGCTTGAATTCAGCAATTTCCGACTTAATCATCTGCAAGTGGTCTTCTAACCCAGCCGACTCTGGATAGGTGCAAAGGATTCTCAGCAATCCTTTTTGTTCCATCTCCTCAAAATCAATGCCCCAAGAGTAGGCGTTGCGAGACAGTTGGGCACGAGATTCTTCGTAGGCAAACAAAATGGCACGTTCGTTGTTCGTACAGGCAACCTGCAAAAATTTGCTGACTAAAAGCGTTTTGCCAGTACCCGTGGCACCCGTTGTCAGAATGATAGAATCTTTAAAAAATCCACCTCCACACATTTCGTCAAGGGTTTTAACACCCGAAGACACCCGGACATTAGAAGAACGCTGGGTGAGCCGCATTGCTCCTAGCGGGAAAATATTGATGCCATTATTGGTCATGGTGAAAGGGTATTCCCCTTTCATGTGAGTGGTGCCACGAAGTTTAAGAATTTCAATCGTGCGACGACGGCGTTCTCCTTCCAAAACGTTGCGGACAATTGCCACGTTATCGGAAACAAACTCTTCTACTCCGAACCGCGCCACGGGGCCATATTCTTCGAGCCGTTCCGTCGTCATCACCGTAGTGACGCCAATTTGTTTGAGGCGAGCTACTAAGCGAAAAATTTCTCTTCGTACCACGGAAGCAGCATCATATTGCTGAAAAACAGCGGTGACAGAATCGATAGAAACCCGCTTAGCTTTGTATTTACGAATGGCGTACTGAATGCGTTCAATTAGGGCGGAAAGGTCAAAGTTACCGACGACTTCCTGCCCTTCTGGATCGGGTGAAGCATCCAGAATAAATAACTTTCCTTCATCAATTAAGCGTTGCAGATCCCAACCAAAACTGGAGGCATTTTTGATGATATCGGTAGGAGATTCTTCAAAGGTAACAAATACCCCAGGCTCATCAAAATAGGCAATTCCATTGTAAAGAAATTGAACGGCAAATAATGTCTTGCCAGTTCCAGAAGTACCACTGAATAAGGTAGTTCTCCCTAAAGGTAAGCCTCCATGACTAATATCATCGAAGCCTTCAATCATCGTCCGGATTTTTTGTACTCCCACCGGAGCCAATTCGGCTTGTGGCTCAATCGGATTAGTTTTACTCATCGCTCTTCCGTCGCAAAAATTGGCTCTACTTGCAGAAACGGGCTAGGAAACCTACAACAGTTTAAAGTCTAAAGTCTCCAGTCCGAATTAAAGTTTATAAATCCGCTTCGGCTTCAGCAAGTTCTTCATAGAGAATATCTAGCCCTACCAAGACTTTTTCCCGATCTGAAAGATCCCCAATGATTTTGCGGACTGGAGGCGGTAATACTTTTGCTAAGGTGGGTGTGGCTAATATTTTATCTTCCTCTGCCAGTTGCGGATTTTTGAGAACATCGATCACTTTGAGAGCGTAGACACCTTGAAACTCGTGTTCGAGGATATTTTTGAGTGTTGTCAAAGCTCGTACAGAATTGCTAGTATTTCCAGCAACGTAGAGCTTGAGAACATAAGTTTTCTTTAGCACACTCATAGCTTAGGGATTAGGGTAAGAGTTTTGGAGTGGGAAATCGGGATTGTCTAAAGTCTAAGGTTTTTTCGGAGTCTGCTTTAAATGAATCGCTTAAAGCGTAGGCTCATGACTCTCTAGGAATGGAACGGCGATACATTTCGCACAGGTGAGCAATGACATCAATTAAAGTCAATCGATAGTCCAGTAAGACTTCTTCACTCCGCCCCTCCAATTTCAGTTTTTTGGAAAAATCATCCATTAATTCCATGTGAATTTCAACAATTTGAGAAACAGAGAGATCGGCAAAAAAAGCCGTTGTCACAAATTGGTCGATTATTTGATTCAGTGTACTCTCTGTGGAAAAGTAACTGAGAACAATTTTGCGATATTCTGCTCGGAGTTGCTGTAAAAGTTCTTGCTTCTCCGTTCGGGATAGATAGCGGAAAAAAGACTGTGGATTTCGCTTATAGTACACACCCAAGTATCCTAATCGCTCCTTAAGTTTTTCAGACAGCCGTCGCTGCTGTAGCATGAGAAAGTTTTGAGTATGCAACTCGGTGATGGGATCGACGGTGATGGAGCGATCTGGCAGGAGACAGGTGGGAGCAAGAGTAAGAAACTGAGCGATCGCACGTTCAATCAACCGCGCGATTTTGTCCGCTTCGGTTGCAGCTACATAAACTTCCCCAGGGTGGTAGATGTAAGTCTCCAAGGCTTGGGTAGAATTCGGGGCGGTACGGGGGAGATTTTGCCCCTCTAGGGTGGTCGCTCCCTGACTAGCTTCGTCTGCTACCCCAGATAAAATCACAACTGGCAGCAGTATGCCTTGTTCGTACAAACGATTGACGAGGGGGCGCAACGATGAGTCTTCTTGTAAAACCAAACAATCAATTTGTTGCTTGTACTGCTCAACCCAGTCAAACAACTCCGGTAAGGATGATATCTGGTTTAGAAGATAGCGATGTTCTACGGCGATCGCTTCTTTGGGGGATTCGCTGCACAATGAATCGCGTAAGGACTGTGCCAGCGACTCCGAGCGCACAAAAGTACAAATAGACAGCGGATGATGCAAAACTTTAACTATTCTAGAGTAGAAATTAAATTACTGTTTGTCTGGAGACATCGCTCAGGAGGAGGATCTCTCACCGGCATTCTTCATTAACTACTTAATATTAATTTAATCATTAATCCAATTGTTATTAATTGTAATTAGTAGGCTCAAGAAGCCCCCTCGACCGAGGCATAATTGAGCAGTACCTTGTTTTTGCTTTTTTAAAACTAGCTCTACGAAATTCAACCTTTGTCAACTCCTTTTTAAATACCTATAGGCTGTAGGCAGGGAAAAACCCAAGCGATCTCCGCACCTACTGAGCCTCAGCGATGAATTCGAGCGGCGACGTACTGCGTGCGTTCTTGTTGCACTTTCCCCTAGCCAGGTTGGTCATGTCCATATCCACTCCCAGTTTAAAGGAATTTATCGAGCCAGTTCCCGTTTGCGAACAAACAGTGGCATTGGTGAGGGTGCTGGAGATTTTTAGCTCTGGTAGTTGCGATCGCCTGGTGGTGGTCAGCGAACAACAACATCCACTGGGAGTCATCAATCTGCGGGCAATAATGCCTCATCTTCTAGTAACAAATTCGTTCAGCCAAGAAAATTATTTAGTTGCTCCTTTGACGCTGGATTTACAGCAACCCCTGTGTCATCTAAATTTTCCGCTGATTGAACGGTTGACAACGTTACCGAGTCAGCTGTCTCTGAAGGAATTTCGCCTGTATTTGCGCTCATGCAATTCCCAAACACCGCAACATTGGGCTGTGGTCGATCCCACTCATCAATTCTTGGGTTTGTTAGATAGCCAGCGGATCTTGAAATTCATGGCAACCGCCGAAGGCAGCGAGGAATGGGGCATCGGCAGTAGTCAGAAGAGAGCTTCCCAAGCCTATACCCCAGAAGAACTCCAAGAAGACGCGATCGCTTTGCGGGAAGCAACCCCGCTCCGAGAAGCTGCCCTCCAGGCATCCGGACATCTACGCAAACCGCCCTTCCCTTGGTCAGTCGCAACAAACACAGTTCAACGCCCTGCTGCGGAGAAGCCGACAGGGGCACAAGTGGGGCAATCGCACGGCGGACACAGAACCTTAGTGCAACTGTTGGAACAACTGCCATTGCCTTTAAGATTGCAAACAAGTTCTGGACAAGCGATCGCCCAGAACCTAACTTGGCGTCAGCAGATTGGGGAAAGCTTTAACCCACCCGTAGTACAGCAAGAGGCACCTGCCAGATTAGATTCCTTGCCCTCGGTGTGGAGCGAGATATTCGTCGGAAGTTCTAGCGCCCAGGAAATTCAGCCTGCTCGGCGATGGGAGCCTTCAAAGCAAAGCAACCGAATCGATTTGGGTGCAGCTGAAGCTGTTAGCAGTGATTCTGCCAGCGTGATGTCAGCGACAGAAGCCACCCTGACTCTAAATAACCCTCTCGATAATTCCTCAGCAACCCAACCTTCTAGAACCTGGAAAAAGAGCAACGAGCGCATTTGGCAGTTTGTCAAAATTCCCCTGTGGCAGAACGGGGCTGAGTTAGAACTTCTCGAAACCTTAGGCAAAACCCCAGTACAGGAGTTCCGAGGAAATTCTTATCTTCCCGCTTCTTCCTCTTCACTGAATCCTGACCCGCAATCTTCAGCACTCGGCACTGACTTATGGCTGGTGATGGCAACTGATATCACGGAACAGCAGCAGGTTGCCAAGGAACTAACGGCTAAAAATGCGGATTTGGTGCAACTCAACCGGATGAAAGATGAGTTTTTAGCCTGTATCAGCCACGAATTGAAGACTCCCCTAACGTCCGTGCTGGGTTTATCCAGCTTGCTCAAGGATCGGGTACTGGGACAGCTGAACGAGCGTCAGGAACGCTATGCAAAGCTGATTCATCAGAGTGGGCGTCAGTTGATGACGGTGGTCAACGATATTTTAGATTTGAC
>NZ_JACJOQ010000586.1:0-11130 GCF_014695635.1 Coleofasciculus sp. FACHB-712
GCCGAGTTGCTGACAAAGACCCCCACGACGCCCTTCGGGCTTGTAATACTGACAATACCGGCAGGCAGAAGTTACAGTATTTAAGGTCTTCATGGGAGTCCTCTTTAGGAGAAGTTTTATCTATGCTTTATATTAAAATTCTCTATTAACGGTTGTAGAGTTTGGAATGTTGGAATCTATATTCCCCGTCTATGTTCTAGCGATCCCCAAGTACAAATACTGATTTAGATTTTCTTTAGCTTTGTGTAATAGACAGACACATGAAACATTAAAAAGGGACACATCTATCTATAGTAAGTAATCTCGTGAACAATACCATTTTTTAACAAAACCCTATGGGGATCAAGACAAACCTTAGGCGTATCCGTTTCAGAAAAGACTAAATTTAGCTCATTTATTCAGTCGTTTATCTCTTGATTTAAATGACAAACTTTGCATTGCTCGACTAAATTGAGATTTTTGCCTCTAAAATTCTTTGAGTCAGCCTTAGTAAGCAATTAAAATCATTACATTCCCTGTAACTACTTAGGAAGTAAGGATGTCAGCATACGGGCGAAGCAATCGGGAAATAGTATTGATGCCATAAATTCAGGGCATTAGTGGCATACAAGCTTCGCCTGAGAAGACTTTTGTACAGAAGGCTACGCAGGCGTCCAAGTTACAAGATGTAACGGAGAGGAAACTGGCATCTGTAACATACGATACAAAACAACTTCACATTCCGGTCTGAATTAGGAACTAAGCAGATAGACCTAAATAAATTCAAGCGATGCAGATGATTTGTGGGGTTTGAGGGGTGCCACCAGAGAAAGCAAGCGTTGCCCGCGACCTAGTACCAATCGCTGTTTCGGCTTAATGGCACCGAATCTACTGAAAGCTAGCCTTTCCATTGCCTGACAGCACACAGGGCACACACAGCCCAGCGCTGGAGTTCTCCTGGAGGGGTGGGACACTGGCACTGGGGACAAAGCGGTGAATGTTGCGATCGCTCCCGCACACCCTCCGCCCAATGTTGAAAAGCTTGGTGGGGTTCTTTCAGTTGTGCCTTCTGGTTCAACGACGGTGAAGATGTCCCCTCAACAACTCGACTGGGATGCTCTTTCCATGCCACCGATTGTTCCTGTGCATACCAGGAACGATTAGAACCAGGCTTCTTCTGCCACTGAGCCGTCGAAAAGCGAATATCAACCAAATTGCTACCTAGATGGGCATTCAACTTTTGCAGGATTCGCTGACGCTCAAAAGTCAGCGTTTGTGCCCAAGCAGCACTGGATGTAGCAACCGACAAAACGCCCCTCGATATGGAAATCGGTCGCGTTTGAGCCTGCACCGCCACTCCCACCACCGAAGGCCAACACTTGAGTAACCGCTGAAATTCTTGGCTAGCCTGCCACGCCGCCTGATTTTCGATAGCCCCTAAGATATGATGAAGAGATTTAAAAGACATCCAACAAATCCCCAGCTAAATGGCAGAACGATCGATCCTCTTGCTCGATCGTACTCAAAACCAAGACAGCAGATTCGGGTTACGGTTGCCTTCAAGCAGAAAACAACGTGTAATAAAGAGATCCGTCAGCTCTCCAAGATTCGTCAGTAGCTAAAGCTATGAGTCAAGGTCATTCGGTTGAGTCTTCTACTCGCCCCTCCCCCGCCCAGTCCATCAATCCAGCCTTGCAGGCAGCTCTGGGCAGTCTCGACGTGCAGTTAGAAGAAGAATTATCTCGATACCGACGCGAACGAGGGGGACGTGGGGCGTCGCCTGCCCCCCGCATGAATCACGATCGGGTTCGCAACAAACCTATCGACTTAATTTCCGTGAGTGCTACGGGAGGCAGGAATCAATCACCCGCCCCAGCAAAGCCTCCCGCATCCCCACCGCCACCGCAACCGCCGCCAGCCAGCCCACCACAGGCAGCAAATCTGGAAGGCAAGGGAGTTGAGACAACGATCCAGAATGAAACAGGGTATACACCGCCCGCACCCGCGCCATCTTTTGACTTATCGGCTCCTGGAGCGGAACTAGCGACCTTCGCCACGCCGCCCCAGGAGCCAGCTTGGCATCCAGAACCAGCAGCAGAGCCACCGGAGTTTGTCAATCCAACTTCAACGCACGTCCCTCCCAATGACTATCTGGAATCTTCCGAACAACTTCTGCGAAGTTTGGTGGAAGAAGAGGCGTCAGCTCCTCGTCGCTCAGAACGCAGTTTTCTGGATAGCCTGCTGACTCCACTAGGAGTTGGTTCCTTGTTGTTGTTGCTATTTTCAACTGCCACCTTGGGCTATTTGGTGACGAATCCTGGCAGCCTCAGTTTTCTAGGTTTAGATCGCTTCCAGGAGTCAGGCACTCCCACCGTTGCTCAAAATCCAACGGCAACAACTCCAACGGCAACAACTCCAACGGCAACAACTCCAACCACCAATGCCCCAGCATCTGGAGCTGCGCCAAGTGGCCCAAACCTGGCGACTGACGAGTTTGTGGACGTAAATTTGGATACCTTAAGCACTTTGCCATCTTCCAGTCCAGCTTCAAGAGCCAATGTGGCAGGCTTACCCAAAACCCAAGTAGCGGTGCCAACAATTTCCCCGCTACCCAGTTCACCTGCCCCCGCAAACTCCTCATCTGGGCAATCTGGCTCGGTGCCGCTTCCAGGGCTGCCGCCAGCCGCAACAGTGCCCCTTACACCCGCCAGCCCTCTCCCAGGATTGCCGCAACGCCCCGCCTCTGGACAACCGAGTATACAACCGAGTGTGAAACCCTCCCCGACTGCGGCAACTCCTGCGCCGAATCCAGAGGGCTTCTATTATGTGTTTGTAAAATACAATGGCGAAAGCTCCTTGCAACAGGCGCGAAAGGTTGTTCCCGATGCCTATTTATCGCCAGAAGGCACTCAAATTTATCTCGGTGCATTCAAGAAAGAATCTCAGGCTCAAACATTGGTAAAAGAGCTTCAGACACAGGGGATTTCTGCGGCGGTCGATCAGCCTTAAGCTGGAGGTGGTTGAGTTGGAAAGTAACCTAGCATTCTGTTAACGTTGCTACTGGGACTGCGATGCCCTAAGAGGGCGACTGCTTTTAGGGGTTCGCTGCCGTGTTCGCGATCGAGTGACCGCGCTCCACTGAACCCGTGCGTTGTGAATGGAGAACTGACATGGGATTGATCGACCGCATCTTGCGAGTAATTCGAGCCAACATCAACAGTCTGATTGGACAAGCGGAAGATCCAGAAAAAATCCTGGAAGAAACGGTTATGGAAATGCAGGAGAATTTGATTCAACTGCGGCAGGCGGTGGCTCAAGCGATCGCTACCCAAAAACGGACTGAGCGACAATGCAACCAAGCGCAGTCTACCTCTCAAGAATGGTACAATCGCGCCCAACTAGCACTGCAAAAAGGTGATGAAAACTTAGCCCGCCAAGCCCTCACCAAGCGCAAATCCTATCAGGAAACAGCAGAAGCAATGCAGGCGCAGATCGAGCAACAAAATCAAGTCGTCGGTAGGCTCAAGCAAGATATGCGATCGCTAGAGAGCAAAATCTCGGAAGCCAAGACGAAAAAAGATATGTACATCGTTCGCGCTCGTTCGGCTCAAGCATCTGCGAAAATTAATGAGATGTTAGGTGGTGTTAACACTGCCAGTTCTCTGACCGCCTTCGAGCGCATGGAAGAAAAAGTCTTGCAACTAGAAGCGCAGTCAGAAGCGATCGCTGAACTCGGAAGCGATGACCTGCAAAAGAAATTTCTCTCCCTGGAAGATGCTGGGGATATTGATACCGAATTAGCTACCATGAAAGCTCAGCTGAGCCAAGGCACTGAAGCACCGCAACTGCCGTCTAGTCAGCAGGCACTTGACCCTAGCCAAGATGCCGAATTACAAAAAATTCGCTCCCAACTGGAAAGTTCTTGATCTGGAAACTACCGCTTTGGACTAGAAGTTTCTAGACTAGGAAGAAAAGTGTTGGGTCTTTAACGATTCCTGAAGGTTGCCCAAGTCACTCTTGCCTAGCGCCCTAGACTAGAAATGGTGTTTGAGGCAATTGCCGACTACTGCACCGATGGAAAACCTGACCTCCTAAATTGAACTTGCTCAAGGCTACTTTCAAAGCCTGGAAATACCTACATTAGTACACGCCAAGAGGATAAACAGCGTCATGGGATTATTCGATCGCATTAGCCGAGTCGTCCGAGCCAATCTTAACGATGTGGTCAGCAAAGCTGAAGACCCAGAAAAAATTCTGGAGCAGTCCATCATCGATATGCAGGAAGACCTGGTGCAGTTGCGTCAGGCTGTTGCTAGATCCATTGCCACCCAAAAACGAACTCAGCAACAATACAACCAAGCCCAAACCGAAGCGAACAACTGGCAAAACCGCGCCCAGTTGGCTCTGCAAAAAGGCGATGAAAATCTCGCTAGAGAAGCACTGGTACGCAAGAAGACAAACGCTGACACTGCCGCTACCCTGAAAACTAGCTTGGATGGGCAAACCACTCAGGTAGACACCCTCAAGCGCAACTTGATTGCCTTGGAAAGTAAAATTTCCGAAGCCAAGACCAAGAAAGATATGCTCAAGGCACGGGCACAAGCTGCTAAGGCTCAGGAGCAGCTACAAAACACCGTGGGACGCTTGGGAACCAGCACCGCAATGGGTGCATTCGAGCGCATGGAAGAAAAAGTTTTGGAACTAGAAGCCCGTTCCACAGCAGCAGCCGAGCTTACTGGCAATAATTTAGATCAGCAATTTGCCATGCTCGAATCCGGCAACGATGTTGATGACGAATTAGCAGCAATGAAAGCGCAGTTGACTGGTTCTTCCACCACCCAAGCGCAACTACCGGCAGGAAACCCAACCACTTCCTCTACCCCTAAATCTAATTCCGCAGTTGATAACGAATTAGAAGACCTGAAAAGGCAATTGGATAACCTATAGATTCCTGCACTTTTCGATAACTTATCTACGAATCAAAACTTTGATAGACCGCTCTGCATTCATCTGACACTCGTTGGCGATGGGATTAAGAGGGTCTATCTTGCCATAACTGGCTGACTTAAGGAAAACTGTATTGACGCAAGCAGCCTGAAAATAAATTTCCAGCTTAAAGCTAAAGCTTCCTTTAGCTTCCTAGTAAGCGTTTGAACCCGTTTAGATAGGTTTTGGGTTTTAGCCAAAACTTTAGTTTAGGGCTGAAGTTAGCAAAATTTCTCTGAAGTTTAGTGCTATTTAACACAGATAAGTTTCGCACGTTCAGAAGCGTTGCTAGTTGAAGATTTTAGGATAAATTTTCGCTTGCTGGCGTAGGTTTTAGCGAAAGCGAGCAACATTGATGCCAAAGGGGTAAGGATTGGTGATTCCGAGCGTGCCTAGGTCGATTATTAAACTTTGAAAAAGTCGTGAATCAACGGTTATTAATTAGACATAAGTTTGCTTGAAAAACAAAGTTTTAACTACTTAAAATAAGAAAACATAGATAAATTGCCCGGATTAAAACTATAAATAAAGCTTTTATACTCATCAAGTGCGATCGCAAATTTCCTTGATGTACCCCCATTCCCAACGAACCGCCTGAGGTACTGTATTACAATCAATAAGGCGTAAACCTTGATTGCTTTCCTGCCCACTAGCAACGGTTTTGAATACCGTGTTAAGTAGGTGAAGCAATAATATAAATGTCAATCGGGGGTGACATGAGCAGCACAATCTCAATTAATGATGCAGACTTTGAAACAGAAGTCCTGAAAGCCACTCAGCCAGTATTAGTGTACTTCTGGGCGTCTTGGTGCGGCCCTTGCCGCCTCGTATCGCCAGTCGTGCAAGCCGCTGCGGAAACTTATGGCGATCGCCTCAAGGTCGTGAAAATGGAAAGCGACCCCAATCCCGAATCTGTGGCAAAGTACAAAGTAGAAGGTCTTCCAGCTCTCAGGCTGTTTAAGGACAGTGAGGTGATTGAATCTTATGAGGGAGCGATTGGGAAGCAGAAATTAATGAGTATCCTGGAAACTCACCTGTAAACAGTCAGTAGTCATTAGTCATTGGTTATCGCTCGGTGAGAGACAAAAAACACCGGACAACAGACTAAGGGCTAAGGACTAAAGACTAAGGACTAAAGACTAAATATGCAGTTCGCCAAGCGTTTACAACCCTTGCAAACCAATGTGTTTGCCGATATGGATCGGGCTAAGGCAAAAGCCAGGACGGCGGGACAAAATATCATCGATCTATCGCTGGGTTCCTCCGATTTACCAGCCTCGGATCGTGTTATCGACGCGATCGCCCAATCTTTATCTGACCCCAAAACCCACGGCTATTTGCTGTTTCACGGCACTCAAGCTTTTCGCCAAGCTGCCGCTTGCTGGTACACCCAGAAATACGGGATTCCGGTTGACCCGGAAACCGAAGTGCTGACCCTGATTGGTTCCCAGGAAGGCACCGCTCATTTACCCTTAGCAGTGCTGAATCCAGGGGATTTTGCCTTACTGCTTGACCCTGGTTATCCATCCCATGCTGGGGGAGTTTACCTAGCTGGTGGTCAAATTTACCCAATGCCACTACGGGCAGAAAATGGGTTTTTGCCAGTGTTTGAGGAGATCCCCTTGCCGGTTTTGGCTCAGTCACGGATGATGGTACTGAGCTATCCTCACAACCCCACAACTGCGATCGCGCCCCTATCTTTTTTCCAGACAGCGGTTGATTTTTGCCAGCGTCATAATCTAGTGCTGGTTCACGATTTTCCCTACGCCGACCTGGTATTTGAAGACGTTGCGGTTCCCTCAATCTTACAAGCCGACCCTGAAAAAAGCGTCTCGATTGAGTTTTTTACTTTATCGAAGTCTTACAACATGGGCGGCTTTCGCATCGGCTACGCGATTGGGAATGCAAATCTGATCCGCGCCTTGCGCCAGGTGAAAGCGGCAGTTGATTTCAACCAATACCAAGGAATTTTGAATGGAGCGATCGCAGCCCTAAGTGGCTCTCAAGAGGGTGTTAAAGCGGCAGTTGAAATCTTCCGCCAACGCCGGGATGCCTTTGTCAAAGCGCTTCACAGAATTGGCTGGGAGGTTCCTACCCCATCTGCCACCATGTATGTTTGGGCTAAATTGCCAGAACCGTGGGCACAGGACTCCATCAACTTTTGTACCTATTTGGTAGAAACCACTGGCGTTGCTGCCTCACCCGGTGCCGGTTTTGGTAAATCTGGAGAAGGATATGTACGGTTTGCGCTGGTACACGATCCAGAAGTATTAGAAATGGCGGTTGAAAAGATATCCCCGGTCATGTCTAAGTGAGAATACCAGCGCTCGCTGCCTAAAAGGGCTGCAAGTCTTATCTTGCGTGTGCCAAGTAAATAGTCAAATCAAATGCACAAGGACTGATTAGCTTCGCCTCAAAAAGAGAGTGGAGCTATTTTTTCTGCAATCAACATAACCGTAAATCTACGATCAGTTCACTAACTTATCCGTAAATTTCTCGGAATAAGAAACAACTGGAAGCGCAAAAACCAGTTAGAAGCAGTAAGTTTTTAGACATTTAATACCACCTAGATTCAAATAGATGCTTTGCTGTCAGCAGTCAGCCGTAGGAGAAAGCGGTTGCCACTAACGTATAGATGCGAGCGATCGCCTCTGTAACAACTAATGAGAGGCAATGTCCCTAAAGGTTAGGCAGGTTAAATGCCCCATAGCTTAAAACTCATGGAAACTACTCTTGACAGAATTCATATTTTGGATAACCTTCCTATTTCTAGGTTTAGGTCTCCTATTACTGTGTATTACTACGGTCAGTATACGGGGAAATAAAATTGTTTTTTGCCTTCAATCTTTTACTCAAACTTTACTAAAAATCATCAAAAGTTTACCGAGTAAAACTAGTTATTTGACTATATTAGATAGAGACAAGCAAATAACAAAAAGCAGGCTAAAAAGACGGGCGCTTGATTGTTGTCCCTGCTTATTTGGAACTGTTAACCCCGATCGAAAACTGACCGCGCCCTAGCTACTGTGCGCGTTATCAAGCAAAACTCATCTAGACAGACAACTTGTGGAGACACACAAAATGACAGGTACTATCAAGAAAATTTTGCTCAGCGCTTCAGTGTTGGCAAGCCTCAGTGCGATCGCTAGCGCCCCAGCATCCGCTGCATCCATCAAAAATGCTACCGTTACTGGAGCAGCACCCTATCTAACCTACGACGCCGACGCTACAAACACGTTCCAGGTAAACAATACCCCCGGCACTTGGGTTAATGAGCAAAAAGTTCTAGGCGGAAATAGCGCTAATCCAACTGGAAACATCGAGCTATTTTCCAATAGTGAAACCCTGAGCAACTCCGCATACACAAGCTACACCGGCGTCTCCAGCTTACAAGGCACCATCGGTGGTAAGAGCATTACCCTCAGCAGCCTCACCGCAGCGGACTGGAATACCGATGTTGGTGGCACAACTTTGGCTCAGAAATGGTTGAATGATTTAATCGTTGCCAACAATCTCAGTCCCTTACTGGGAGCAAATACCCAAACTGAAATTTTGGATGCTTTTGTAGCAGGTGGGGGACTTCAGAGATTTAGCGACCCGAATCTCTCCTACGTCAACCAGGACAATGATGGTACTATCCGCGTTGGGTTGGCTGGTCACCTGAATGGGGCATCTTTGATTCAACAGTCACTTCAACCTACCCAAGCTAAGATCCAGAGTGGCTACAATACACTGGTACAAACTCGCACTCAGGCACAAACGGCACTAAATACAGCAACAATCTCACTTCCTAAGCTGAAAACGACACTCAATGATCTGAATATTCAATTAAACAAGGCCACCACAAGTACTCAAAAAACTCTGATCCAGAATGAGATCAAAAAAGTGAACGGTCTAATTAGTGACGCTAACACTGCCATCGCTACATTACCTGGAACAATTAAGACATTAGATGCCCAAATATTAGGTGTCTCAGCTAAATTAGACCCGCTGACCGCTTTTATCAACAATACCAATCTAGTCATCCAAGCTAGTGAAATCGTTAAGGTTGCCTATAATGGTGGCCCAGCTCAATACCTTTACAGCTTTAGCGCCACAAACTCTGGGCTAGTTGAAAAAGGCGATGGTATCTCTCATAGCGGTAACTATGAAGTCACGCTCAAAGGCGAAGTTCCTCCTTCAGAATCAGTTCCCGAACCCTCAGCCATGCTGGGTCTACTCGGTGTAGGTAGTTTCTTTGCCGTCAAGCGTAAGATGCTGAAAAAAGCCTAAATTGTGCAGTCACTGCGGTTTTACATAAAAAACTAGCAGTGTCAATAGTCAGCTAAAAATCGTAAATTTAATCGGCACCGTCAAGAGAAAGAGACGGGCCGATTTTTTCTTTATACAAACATCACAGTAAATTTACGGTATCTTTACCAACTTCTCCGTAAATACCACTAAATTATGACAGTTGTAGTAAAAAATAGACAGACATATCTGAGGGTGCCAAGAAGTCCAGTACCACCTGAAGCTCAAAACCGACAACACGCTTGATAATCCGGTTGGGGTGGCTGTACGAAAGCACAATCCTAGAACTGATGGAGACACCAAAATGTTAGGAAATGTAAAGTTATCAATCGCTACTGCGGGAGCAGCACTTGTCACTTTGGGCACAATTGGTATGGCTCCTGTTGAGGCAGCCCAATTGACAAAACTCGATTACTCTGGGAAGGTCAGTGGCACTGTTTCCTTGTTCGGGGATTTCACCGTGGATGTAGACAAGAGCTACGTTATCGATAATCTCAGCGGTAGGCTGCAAGATGCAGGAGATTCAGAACTAACCGTCGATCATCCTTTCAGTTATTTAGGAGATTATTTTGGTAGTTACCTCAGTAATAATGGTTCCATCAATTCTTTTAGCGGTTTTGGCTCCATCTTTAAGGGTTTAAGCTATAGTCCGGACGATCTTCTTTCTACGTTTAATTTCTCTTACAACAAGATTACCGATATCTTGACTGTAAAAGGCTATGAGTTCGATAAGATTAAAGTGTGCCTGAGTGGTACCTGTAATATTTCTGGTGAAGGTTTGGCGTTAGGTTCTGTGTCAAGCCCTATTTTTGGAAAAGTCCCTGTTAAAGCATCTGTAAATTTCAAGGTTTCCCAGACAGCAACGCCCCTCGACGTACCCGAACCTTCCGCATTGTTAGGTTTAATTGGTTTGGCTGGGTTCTTTGCTGCTAAGCGCAAGTTGCAGAAAGCAGCATAAATTTTGCACCTTCCACAGTCTTAGCCTAAAAAAGTAGGGAGCTATCTGCTCCCTTTTTTTGTTGCAATTTAAGCGTTGTTGCAATCCGGAATGGCACCTCATCCCTTACCGTAAACAGTGAGGAAGAAATTCTATTTTTCCTTCGCTTCTTTTAGGCATTTTTCCAGGTGATACCATTTCACCAATTGCCTCAAATAGATACTTCTGAGATGCAGGAACCCCCTCAATCCCCCGTTCACGAAGCAAGGCAAGATTCACTCTCCCCGTACCCTCTTTAATCTCCCCGTTTTTCGGAGCCAAGACAAGGAAGAATTCTGATTCACGGGGATTAGAGTAGGGTTCTCAATGATAAATAATGTTTTTAAAAACGAGATGCACCCGAAGACAGTGTCCCTAGAATCCTTGCTCTTGGAGCTTCTGGAGCATTGTGGGAACGAAACAGCTAACTTGTTGAGGAGTCTAGTTTGAACAACTGAGGGATGAAAAGATGCTTTTCAGGAGTCACTCGTCTTGTACTATGCCCCGCTTAATCTAAAGAGTTTGTTTACCCTAGAGACGCCATTAATGACCTCTGGAACAAATCATCAAAATTGTCTTGCCAGAGTACTCGCCTATCTGAATTCATTCCGACTTTGCTGGGAGTGCCATACATTGCAACGCTGCTGAAAGTTTTTCAGGCATTAGGAATTCCCTTAGCCAGAGATACACTAAGCCATGCTGAGAGGATCAGTATCCTGCTAATACCCCAGCACGTCAATTTTTAAGTTCGCCTAAACCTGAACTTCACTCCAATGGCACTGATATCGCTCTTCTGTCACTCTAGGCAGCAGAAAATAGGAAATCTTGCATTTGTAGGGGGATAGGAACTGCACCGTGAAAGTAATTCATAAGCGCAATCAAGCGTGAAAATCCCAAAG
>NZ_JACJOQ010000587.1:0-7812 GCF_014695635.1 Coleofasciculus sp. FACHB-712
GCACCATCTTCAGGAATTGCCACTTTAAAAGAAACAGAATCCAAACTTTCTAATAGCAATGGTTCCTGCAACCCGTAGCTAGCGCAATCCAGCAGTCGGTAAGGACGCCGCGCTCGAATTTCTATCTGCCCAAATCCAGCATCAATAAGATGCTGAGTATATTGCTCGTAAGTTAAAGCACCTGACAGACACATTGCCCGTAACCGTTCATCCTGCCGCAGATGTGGTGGGATGGGACGAGTGGCGATCGGGTCGCTCATCAGTAGACGACCCCCTGGTTTTAACACCCGGAAGGCTTCTTGAAGCGCCCGATGCAGGTCAGCGGGTTCAAAGATATTAAATAGACAATTCTGCGCCACCACATCTACAGAGGCGTCTGGCACCGGCAGGGAGAAGGCATCCCCTTCCCGAATCTCCACAAAACTGGGGTCAAACCAGGAATTTTCTTGGGCAGCGATCGCTAAGTTCCGAGTCGCTGCCTCGCGCATCGCCGCCACTGGATCGACGGCAATCACCCCACCCGGACGGCGAGAAAAATAAGCAAATTGCAGCGCTTCCAAACCACCGCCAACGCCGACATATAGCACCGTCGGGTCATTAGCGAGTTCAGCGGCATGGACGGTAGTACCGCAACCGTAGTTCATCTCCTGCATCTGAGGCGAAATTTTTAGTCCTGGCAGTTGCAGGGGACTGCTTTGGACACAACAAAGTCCGACTTGTGGCGTCTGCGCTACTTCACTATAAAACTCAGCAGCAGTTTCGAGATAGCTCACTCAAATATTCTCCTAGATTGGCGTTGCGACTTTTTAGCAAATTGCTAAAAATACTCTGATTCCAATCTATAAGGCTATCAAATCCCTAATAAATGAGCATTGCCTGAAAAAGGACTCTCCCCAGCGCTACCAACTTTTCCCCTGGTCTGCTAAGGCGAAGTTAACATAGAGCCATAGGAATTTATACTGTGCTGGACTCAAAAGTGGAAACTGGTTCGCAAGAAAAGTGTTTGGAGCAAGATCGGCGTTGCGTCATCGTTTGCCAGTACCGTTCCTGTTTGGTAAATGGAAGCGCAGAGGTCCTTGCCGCTTTTGAGAGTGCTGATATTCCCGGAGTCATAGTGACGGGGAGCGGTTGCCAGGGACAGTGCAGCTGTGGTCCTACAGTGCGAATTGTCCCGGAAGAAACTTGGTACTGCCGAGTTCAACCCAGCGATGTCCAGACGATCGTTGAACAACATTTACAAAAAGGGGAACCAATAGAAGCAAAGCTGAATCCCAGAATTCACATGAGAATCAGTTTTTGAAGTGATTTTCACTCCGATAACTGCCGCCGTGTCAAGTTTTCTCAGATGTAGGTTGGTTACTTGCTTAAATCAAGCAGTTTTTGTGGCAGTTTAACGACACGGCGATCGCGCATCCCTGTGATGTAGATCAAAAGCCGCTCGTTGTATTTCTAGGCTTTAATAGTTCAGTAGAACGCTGTATAAGGCTCATCAATATGCCTACTTATACCGGAATTTCCAGTGAAGCTTTTAGACATCCCCTCGACCGACAAGCCGAGCAAGCCTTACGCAGCGTGCCTGGATTTGATATGGTTGCCCGTAAATTTGTGGAATTTGCCTCTGAGCGTCCCCAGTTTGTCTACCACATGGGCAATAGCATTCAGGTCGGGCCGCGTCAGTATGCTAGCATCTATGGCATTTTCCGGGAATGCTTGCGAGATCTGGACGTTTACCCAGAACCAACGCTTTTCGTTTCCCAAGCGCCTTGGGTTAATGCCAGCGCCCTCGGACAAGAACGCCCTTATGTGATCCTGAACTCTGGACTTTTAGACCTGCTCAACGAAGCGGAACTTCGGGCAGTCATTGCACATGAATTAGGACATATTAAATGCGGTCACACGACCTTACGTCAGATGGCGGTTTGGGCTTTGCAAGCGGTCAATTTTATCGGGAACGCGACCTTTGGCTTCAGCACTTTAGTCAGTACCGGCTTGGTTATGGCATTTATTGAATGGAGCCGTAAAGCGGAATTATCAGCAGATCGAGCCGCTTTCCTGGTGACAGACGACCTGAATCCGGTGATGCACTTAATGATGAAATTTGCTGGTGGCAGCGCCCGTTATGCCAATGAAGTAAATTTAGATGAATTTATTCGTCAATCGCAAAAATATCAGGAATTGGACGAAGACGGGTTGAATCAAGTCTACAAGTTCTTACTTTACAATAACTTTACTCAAGGTTGGTTTACGACCCATCCCTTTACGGTCGATCGCCTTCACCACTTGCAGGAGTGGGCAAACTCAGAGGAATATCGTCACATTCGCCGGGGCAATTACCAACGTTCCTCTGCACAGGGCGCGGTGAATGTCCCATCAGAAACAGCCGTTAATGAGGTGGATGCGCTACAGCGTCAAATTGAGGAATTGCAAGAACAAATTAACCGTCTCCGGTCTGAATCCGAAGATCCTTAGCGGTTGAGAGCAAGTTCCCCAAGCGTATGTATTTTCAAGGATTGCTATGGGCAGTCAAGTCAAGTACTATACACTGCAATTAGCATTGACGCTGGGTGCCATCTACTTTCTCTCTTCACACTCTAAGGAAGGACTCAATAGTCCTAATTAAGGAATGGTCAGGGACATTCTATCAGATGGATATCAGGCCGAGTTTCGTGTCATTTCCAACCAGCCAGATCGAGATATGATCTATCGTTTTTTGGTGGACATTGTTCAGCAATGGCCTCCAGAAGCCGTTCTGCAAGAATTTAAGCAGTTATTTATTTATTACAGTCCTAACGCTGTTAATACCAACGCGGTCAAAGCGCTTTCAGACATTATCTTTGCGAATGATGAAGAAGAATTTAAAAACACCCTAAAGCGCTCTTGTTATATCCTCATCAAT
Source organism: Coleofasciculus sp. FACHB-712 (assembly GCF_014695635.1). Taxonomy (NCBI): domain Bacteria; kingdom Bacillati; phylum Cyanobacteriota; class Cyanophyceae; order Coleofasciculales; family Coleofasciculaceae; genus Coleofasciculus; species Coleofasciculus sp. FACHB-712. Next base: position 2,897 of record NZ_JACJOQ010000587.1, read on the forward strand.
AATTGGGAAACGACGCGAAGCTATAAAGCAATTAAAGAATTAGTTTTAGTATTTAGCGATTTAAATATTAGCAAGTCAACCTTGTCTCCAAGTTTAAGTAAGTTGAGACTTTGGCTTGTAAGTTTTATTAAAAGCCAAGACTATCAAGATTTAAAGATATTTGCTGCTAGATACGAAGAACATGAAGCAACCCATTGGAGCCATCGTTATACTTCTTATCTGTTAGTTCCTCAATATGCGAATCTCTCAAACCCCGTCGAACAGCGGGAAGCCGCCAGAGCATTGTCGCAAGAACTGAAAGATCGCTTTAAGTTTGAGCTAGCAATGTATACCACGCGATCGCAGTCGGCGATGCCAAGAGAAATTTTGCCTAAAAACCCGACTGGTTTAGGGGATGAGGTACTGCGTCTGATCAAGACGATTGTTGCGAAACGGGGGCCATTTAGCTATACAAATCTGGCAAATATTTTTCTCCAACAAACTCAAGGACTTCTCTACAAAAACTTTAAGCATAGTCTACAAAAGTATTTGATTTTTTCTGTAGAAAACAGAAAATTTGTAGAGGTCTTGAAAACAAAATTAGAAGAAAAGCTAGATGTTGTATATGAAAATCATCATGAAGAAACGCTAGATGATGCCCTGTTGTTAAGAACCTGTAATCGGGTGATCGAATATTTAACGACTGAAAATCATCGGGAACCTTCGCCTCTATTTATTTTATTGATGTCGCAAGGGCATCCTTTGACTTTAGTAATCGTACTGCTGAAAATTTTATTAATTTGTAAAAATGTTCGCACCCATTTAGAAACTTGCATTGCTGAGTTAATCAAATACTATATGCACTATCCGGAAGAGGATTGCAAGTGGGTCGTGAATTTCTTTGAAATATTTCATATAACCTTTGCTATCTATGGTGAAAACGTTCAGTACAATTTGATCAAGATGAACGGAAATGGCACGAAGAAGCTGCCTAACGGGACGGCACAGATGTATCGAGTTTTTTCTCAACTGAAGTTAGATAGCGATATAAAAGCTGCAACCTCTGCGATCGCAGAGGCGATGTCAGATCAAGTTGCAGAGGATTAGGTTTCTGGCTACTCGTTGAAAGCGGGACAGGGGAACCCCACCCATAATCCCTCCCCGGTTTTCGGTGAGGCGAACCTGGATTGAGGGGGAATAAAGTTGTCATAGCTGTAGTTGATAGCCCTTTTAGCGATCCTTCAGCTCGCTCAAAGTTGCCAATCCAGCAGCGGCGGCTTCCGCTAAAATACTCACCAAGCGGAATAGGGCGACGACGCTGAGGAGAATGGCGGCAGAAAAATGTTGACCGAATAGAGCGATCGCTGTCGCTTCAAATACCCCGATTCCCCCAGGTGCGCCGGGAACAATCAAACCCAACAGCCATGACAAACTAAACCCACTCAGCAGCATCGGGATTTGATTGGGATTCACTGGTGTCAGAGCTAGCATGGCAAACAAAAACCCCGCGCCACGCAGTAACAAAAAGCCAATTTCTCCCAACAAAGGAAATAGAGGATAGCGCTCAAGTCGAAAAGAAGCTTCTGCCGCTTCTGTGGGGGGTTGAGAAGCTGAAGCAGAGATAGCATTTTCTTCTCCCCCTCGCCCCTGCGCCCCTGCACCTCTTGCTTTCTTTCCCTTAAATTTACTTGCCAACTGCATCAGCGGGTTCAAAATTCGGGGATGAACGCCCAGCAAAACCACACCCAAACCAAGAATTTGTAAGGTTCTCGTCTGGGTATTCTGAGGGACACCGGCCCAACCCAACTGGCTACCTGCTAGGGCAACTAATAAAGCGGCAGCCGCCATCAGCAGGGGTTCGAGTAACACGCTGAGAGTCGCGGCACCGAAAGAACCCCCGTGGGATGTCACCGCCACGATGCGCCCGTAGTAGTGCCAGACATTCCCTGGTAAATACTTGGCAAGGTTGGTTTTCAGGTAAACTTGGAGCGCCCATCGAGGCTGAACGGGTTGCCGGAACGATTGCAAAATCCAACTCCAGACGAATCCAGACCAAGTATGAGCCAGTAAAGTAATCAAAAAGGCGATCGCTAGATTTGTCCATCCCGCACCAGTCATTCGGATGGCTGCGACTTCCCGCCAATTGTCTTTGAGAGCTTTTGCCAAAAAAAATAGCGTCCCGCCGAGAATCACCCAGCGCAAGTACGGCTTCAGGGATGACCAAATTTTTTTCATGACCTTTCACACTGGGTAGCGAGTTGAGGCAAATACCTCATCCTAGAGTATGAGAATACCAAAGTGAGAACGGTAGCGAGTCTGTAACTTTTGCCAGAGGGAGCGATCGCTCTTCTGTTTCTACACTTTGCAGACATTCGCGAACAATTTCCCAGCCAAGCTTGGCACATCTGGGATACGGATAACGATCCGCTACCTGATGGTGAGGCAAGTTTGATGTCAGCGATCGCGTTTGAGGCAGCGATGCCCAGACCCATCTGATGCTGAAAGATTGAGAAAAATCAGCCAAGTTCTAGGCTGAGCGATGTTTTTAGCTGGCATGGTCGCGAACCAACCAATATCACCGTAGTTTTGCTTATTTTTTGGGAATCTCTCTACGGTTAGAGAGAGGTTGCTTTTAGTTGCAACCAGAATGTGACCTGCGCTAGAGGTAGGAACACTGTAGCTTTTGTATTGTTTATGACAGTTCGTAAAAATCTTGGGAGTAGTGTGTGAAACACTTAACTGCTTTCTTTAAAAAACTACGGTTACGTCAAATATTGACCGTTTTTTTGGCAGGCGCGTTGCTAATTGTTACCAGCGCTTGTAACAATGGCGATTCTTTAGGGGCACGTCCACAAAATCCCCCCGTGCAAATGGGAGGGAACAACAATCCCCACAGCAATGGTGGAGATGGCTACACGAATTACAAAATGTCTACCGATCCTAACGTCAGCAAAACAGCGAATCCACGCGATCGCGCTGACTTGCAGATCCTGTCCAATCAGTTAATTGCTACCAGCGATTCTGAAATCCTCTACCCGGGTGCTGAGACACCAGCAGGTCGAGCCGCAAAGGAAAAAGAATTGCCCATAAAAACTTCAGAGGATTTTGAAGTCTCTGGAGCTGGAGGTCGTCAACCTATAATCAATCGCAGCGATCCTAATGCCAAGATATTAGAAAGTATCGGTGAAGAGTTCAAAGAGGCTTCCAGCTTCATCAAAGATAAATCAGATGAAGCCGGTCAGAGACCTGAAATGCAAAGCAACCCTGCTTTGCACAAATAAGCAAATAATTGAGATTTTCGATTGGCAGTCAATCGAAAATCTCGGATTGCAATGCTAACCAAAACAACCATTGACTCGTACAGAAAAAGGAGTTTTTTTGATGAACAGCGTAATTAATTGGTTGAAAAAAATCAACTTGGGCAAAATCCTGACCGTGTTTTTGTCCGCCACGATCATTTTTGTTACCACCGCTTGTAATGGTGGGGCACAAGCGAAGACCGCCGACCAAATTAGGGAGGACGTTCCTACAGGTGCCTTAACCAATGAGTATAAAGGTGGGATGAACGACTATAGCGATACCGATCCCAGAAGAGACACCTCAGGCGTAGCAGCTAAGGCAAAAGGCCTAATTGACAATGCTGAGCGCCACGTAATTGACGAGACCGATGACGTAGGTACAAACACCAAGCGGATTCTGGATAAGAAGGGCGAAAACGCTAAACAGTTCGGTGAGAATGTCAAGCAAAATACCGACGCAATTGGCGACAAAGCGCAAAAATCGGCTAGTGATTTCGCTAAGGGAACAAAGCAGGGAATTGAAAATCTCAAGGGCAATACTCAGGATGCAACCAAAGACCTGGGTAAAGGAACGCAGCAGGCAGCTGACAATGTCCAGGAAAATAGTAAATATGCAGGCAGAAATGTAATTGAGAGTGCTAAGCGGGCAGCAGATAAGGCTGCTGATGCGATTGATTAGCAGCGTCTGGAATTAAATAAACACCGGACTCAATCAATGATTCTAGGGGCGGGATAATCCTGCCCCTATTTGCTTTGATACTAGGGGCGGGATAATCCTGCCCCTATTTGCTTTTGTATCCCTATAGCGGTTCTAACTTGAGTGCTATATCACTCGGAACCTCACCCCCAGCCCCTCTCCGTGAACGGAGAGGGGAGAATATTGAACCCCTCTAGTTAAAGAAAAGGTCGAAGGGCAAGGGTGGGGTTAAACCGTACTGCATCGAATAGAGAATTGTGATAGTACCCTGTCAGGGTTTCTCCGGGAGAATCCTTTCGGAGAAACCGGATCAAAAATACATAACCTCAGCCTGACTAAAGATATAGCCGAATAGAACACACACTCTCGGCGATTGAAATGAAAAAATTTCTAACCGTTGTGCTGTCTCCAACTGAGGTGGCGAAGCAGCTGGCATCTGACTGTCCTGGCTATTATAGCGCAGCAACCCATGAAAGTATTGCTCTGTGGCTGGTGGGAGAGGACGGAGAGCGTTTTGAAACGTTTAATGCAACTCAGAGGGTAATTGCCTTGCAAGCGATGGATTATCGCTATCGCATTTTACGGCAACGCTACTTAGGCGTGGCACCAGAGCGTGCTTATTGCAACTTGACGACTCGGCTGGGGAGTTTAGTATTGCTGAAGAATAAAATTCGGACTTGGGTGGCGCTATCGCGCGATCGCTCGGCAACGGTTGTCGATGTGTTGCAAGAAGTCATTCAGGAATTATTGCATCGCGATCGCTACATTCAACAGCAAATTGCCTGGATTAGCAAATGTACTTCAGACGCTCGCTTAGGCAACTCTCTACTGATGAGCAGCATCGAAGAATACTGTCTCAGACCAATTCGCAACCAGCCACTTTTAGTTTATAGATTTTTTAACTATCTACGTCGTTCCCGGCGGGGGGGGATGACTCATAT
>NZ_JACJOQ010000588.1:0-11901 GCF_014695635.1 Coleofasciculus sp. FACHB-712
ATCAGTATAATTCGGTCAGACATATACAGCGCTTCATCTACATCATGGGTAATCATCATCACTGCCTGCCGCTGATGTTCCCAAATATGCAGTACCTGCTGCTGTAATTTGCCTCTCGTTAAGGCGTCGAGTGCCCCAAAAGGTTCATCCATTAACAACATTTTGGGGCGAATTGCGAGGGCACGAGCAATCCCCACCCGTTGTTTCATGCCGCCAGAAATTTCATCGGGATATTTGTCAGCAGCTGCTGTTAAATTCACCATTGCCAGGTGTTCGTTCACAATGCTAATTTTTTCAGCACGAGAAGCATTTTTTAGCACTTCATCGACCGCCAGACGGATATTTTCTTTCACCGTCAACCAAGGCAGCAGTGAATAGTGCTGGAACACCATCATGCGCTCGGCACCAGGTTTACGAATTTCTTTACCTTCTAATTGCACTGAGCCGGAAGTCGGTTTTTCTAACCCGGCAACCATTTTGAGAAGCGTTGATTTGCCGCAGCCAGAGTGACCAATCACGCAAATAAATTCATCTTCACTCACACTAAGATTAATGCCATCCAGAACAACAAATTCACCTCCATCTGCTGTGGGATAAGACTTGCAAAGATTTTCTATTTCCAGAAATCCAGTGCGGTTGACACTTTGATTATTGGCATCCGTTGAGAATGAGGTGGATTTAGTCATATCATGCTCCTTCTGGGGACGAACTCTTGAGAATTTTAAAGGTATGAACGAGGCTGGCTTTTGCCAAAAAGTAAAACTTAGCCGAGCCGCTTGAACTGTAGCCAGTGCAGCTAATTAAGACAGAAAGAAACGAGCGGGACGGTTTGCCCGAATCTCAAAACCATTGACATATCCAACAGGATCGCTGGGGTCAAAACCTTTCTTATCAATAAATACTTGCGGTGGTTCAACTTTGTAATCTTCCTGGGGACACTCAATGCCCATTTCTGCGGCAATTTCTCGATAAAGATCGGTTCTCCAAGCTTGTTTTGCCAGTGCTTCTGCATTCTTAGGAAATTCTTTGATTTGTCCCCAACGAGCCGCTTGAGTCATTAACCAGAGACTTTCAGATTGCCAGAGAAAGGTTGAATGTTCTCCTGGACGTTTGGGAATGTTGTCAGGGAGATCGAAGAAGATTGTACTGTCCTCGGCTTTCGCAATCCGAGCTTTACCATCAAAACCGCCATAATTGTAGTCGCCAATAATTGCGGGACGAGTAAATTTGGGTTTGGCACCCGTAAAGGAACGCGCGGAAATGAGTGTTGCCACTTCTTCGCGGTTTTCAACCTTGCTGCAATACTGGCAAGCTTCAATCATCGCTTTGACGAGGGAACGATAAGTTTTGGGATTTTTTTGGATGAAAGATTCCATCACACCCAGCAGTCGATCTGGGTGTCCCAACCAAATTTCTTTGCCTTGAGCGAAGGTAAAACCAACACCTTCATTTCCGGTAATTGCGCGGGTATTCCAAGGTTCTGCCACCATGTAGGCTTGCATCGCTCCTATCCGCACGTTCGTCACCATTTGCGGTGGGGGAACGATGATGACGCGAAACTCTTTGAGGGGATCGACTCCGGCGGCGGCGGATAAGTAGCGGACGAAGTATTCGTAAATGGCAGAACTGAGTACAACTGCCCAAACTCGTTGTTCTCGCGGCTGCTTGTCAAAGTAGCTGCGGAAGTCCTTTCCAAAGGCTTCTAAATCGCCGTTATACTCCCGCCAGGGACGCAAACCTGCTTCCCACATTTTCCGGTTCATCGTCATGGCGTTACCGTGTCGGTGAATGGTCATGGCGGCGCAGAGAGGGGCATGGCGTGCGCCTTCAGCACCGATTCTGGCGTTGGTGACGGCACCAGAGACTACGGGGGCGGCATCAGTGCGACCAAAAATTACGCCGTCACGAGAGGTTGCCCAGCTAGCTTCCCGATTAAGTTGGACGTTGAGACCGTACTTGCGGAAAAATCCTTTTTTCCAAGCGATCGCAAACGGCGCACAATCATTCACTGGCACGTAGCCAACAATCAGATCGGGTTTTTCTAACGATCCTGGCTCTACGACTTGTTTGATGGATGCGGATTCTTCAGTGAGTCCTTTCGCTGAGCGATCGCCGCTAATCGCACAAGATGATAGTGCCATTCCTGCTGCTGTGGCACCCATACCCTCCAGAAATTTTCGTCGCGTCCAGTTTGTGGTGTCACTCATAATTCGTCCTTGCGATCCATTTCCACTCAGCTCAAGCCACTAGGTTTGAGCGATTACTGCTCATGAGTTCTCTGAAAAAATTGACGCCGTAGGTACTACGTCTCTCAACCCACTCGTTTGAGCGGTCAGCGTTACCACGACGCCCGTGAGTCTCGCTCACACTAGCGATTTCTGTTAGAGCAGAATCATCCCTACTCAACAGAGGTTTACAGAAAATTATTAGACAGAGGTTGCCCTAGGGCGACGGTGAGTAACCAAAGCTTCAACTTTGCCTAGGGCGTAGTCCAGCAGTAGTCCTGTCAGCCCAATCACTACCACTGCCAAAAATACTGAGCTTAGGTTTAAGCGACTCCATTCATCCCACACAAAAAACCCAATCCCGATGCCGCCTGTGAGCATTTCTACAGCGACAATGACCAGCCATGCAATCCCCAAACTAATCCGTAAACCAGTGAAGACATAAGGCAAACTCGCAGGCCAAATAATCTTGGTAATTCGTCGCCAACGGGGCATTTCTAGCACCCTTGCCACATCGAGGTAATCTTTGGAAACGCTAGAAACACCGAGAGCAGTGTTAATAATGGTGGGCCACAAAGAGGTAATGAAGATAACAAAAATTGCTGACGGATCTGCTAGGTTAAAAATTGCTAAAGCAATGGGCAACCAAGCTAGGGGCGATACTGGCTTGAAAATCTGAATTATGGGATTGAGTGCCATCATTGCTTGCTTGGACATCCCAATCAAAAATCCAATGGGAATGGCAACAACTGCACCTAACAAAAATCCCAGCAATACTCGTCGAAGGCTTGCCAGTAGTAACCAACCAATCCCTAGATCGCCAGGACCCCGTCGGTAAAAGGGGTTCAGAATGTAGTCTAAATTCTTGACAAACGCCTCTGGTGGGGTGGGTATTAATTCATGCTTGAAAAGCGCAACAATCCACCACAAAACGATAATTCCTAAAAAACCAAGGGCGGGGAGGACGACGACATCCCGAATCAGAACGGGTTTTGCCCGTTTCCAGGCTACCTGTCCAGCAACTGCAATCGCAGACAAATTCAGCTGCAATATCATTATGAAGCTCCTCAGAGTCACTCTTCAGGTACAAAAAGTAGAGCAGTACCAGCCGGGACACTGACAAGTTCAGAACATTTCAAAAAATGAAAAATGCTGACTCTTCAGTCTCCTCTCAATGCCTACGAAGTTAGCTGACGGGCTAGAGCTGAGAGATGCTCTTCTCTAAGGGATAAGGGATGAAGGATGAATAAACAGTTTTTTATTCCGCCTTACACCTTTTGCCTTACTCCTGGCAGAGATACGCCCCATTAATTGGTTCCTCCGTTCCAGCGCTTATACAGAGCGATCGCTTGCTAAGACGCTGAATTAGGCTGACTTACTCGGATTAACCGATAATTTTAGCACGCCTTTTTAAGACAGTCCACCTTTCCGAAGACATAGCTTTCTAGCGATCGCTTCTCCAACAAATTCACAATAGTTTACGAACTTTTTGAGGCATTCTAGTGATGTTTGTATTCTGTACTACATCTTGCCTTCCTTCAACCCCATCTTTAGGTAGAAGCCACTTGAAGCAGTCGGAGTTTATATTATCTATCTTGTTAATTAGCCAATTTTATCGATCGTTCAAGGCACCCAATATGATGTCAGAATCCTCCTCTTTGGTTTCTCAACCTTCCGAACAAATCCTTTGTTTTTATACAAATTGCACAAATAAGATTCAAATTGTTAAATTTGATAATACTCAAGACTTAAACTTTGAACGGATTGTTTTCCCTGGTCAACGTTTATTGTTTAAAGCCTTACCGGACTGCCAACTAGAAATACATACTAATCCAACAAAAAGTTCTACTGAAAACTTAGCTTTAATAGAAGTAATTCCCTGCGATCATCTCCGCGTACATGAAGAAATGAACGCCTGAAAATGAAGTTTTTAACCCTTAGGGTGGCTTTTGATTAAAAACATTTTAAGAGCTTATAGGCGAAGTATTTGGGCGCGAAAACAAGAAGGACAAACAAATTAGCTACTCCCCAAGCTAATCTTAGGCTATGGAGAGCATTTGTAAACGAGTCAATAGCGCCAAAAAATGATGGATTTTAGTCAATTACTGATCGATAAATCTGCCACGATTGTAGAGAAATGGATTGAAGCTGTCCGTGCTGATAGTCGAATTGAGACCGCAGCAGAATTATCTTACAAGGGTTTGCGCGACAGCCTCCCCCGTGTCCTCAAGGCATTAGCGACTGTACTTTCTAAGTTTCAAGACAGTGATGTTCAGTCGTTAGTAGATGCAAGTTTAGAACATGGTATACTTCGGGCTGAACAAGGTTACGATCCAGTAGAAATTGTCCGCGAATATCGAATTTTACGGGAGACAATTGTTTCTACGTTAGAGGGAGAGTTGCTAGACTCATCACCGATTGAGATAATCCGAGTCATTCGTCTGATTGATACAGTAGTGGATGAAGCGATCGCTCAATGTTTTAAAAGCTATATGGATGAGCGATTGCACGAACTCCAACAGCTGCAAACTCAGTTAAAATTGACCAATCAAGAATTAACTCGTTTGCTTCGCGCGAATAAAGATAACCTTTCTCATCTAGCCCACGAATTGAAAACTCCTCTCACTTCAATTATTGGCTACTCAGATTTATTTTTGCGCCAACAACAACGGAAGCAGGAGGAGAGTGATAACCTTCCGAATCTAGAACACATTGAGAAAGTGCTACGAAATGGACGACAGCTACTTCGATTAATCAACGATGCGTTGGAAATCTCTCGCTATGAAGCGGGGAAAATGAAATTGCAGCCATCTGTAACAGATGTACGCTCTTTAATTCAGAATATCCTGGAAATGGTAGAACCTTTGGCGGATTCCAAGGAGCTACAGATAATCGTTGATTACGATTCAGCTAGCGCCGATAGCTGTGCTGCTCTTCGAGAAGGACTACACCCAACATGCGCCCCCGATCGGGTGCTGACAGATCCGCTGAGACTACAGCAAATTATTACTAATCTCTTTAGTAACGCGATTCGTTACACCGACTCTGGAACGATTAAATTAAGGTGCCAAACGCTATCAGATAAAGAGTGGGCGATCGCTATCAGCGATACGGGAATCGGCGTTCCTCCAGAAGACCAAGCTCGTATATTTGAACCCTACTTTCGCTCTATCCCCCAAGAAAAGTCTTTCCTTCCGGAAAGTACAGGTTTAGGATTAGCGATTGTCTCGCGGTTGGTAAAATTATTACAAGGAAGAATAGAGCTAGTTTCACAAGTAGGCATTGGCTCCACCTTCACTGTCATTTTACCGTTAGCAGTGAATACTTCTGAGGAAATCGTGACGCCTTCAACAACCCAGGTATAGCACTTTCAACTAATTTTTAAAGATGAAACCCCAGACTCCTTAGAACAGTCTGGGATTTGAACTCTAAACTCGAATCAAATAGCGATGAAGCCTGTTTTCGGGAAACAACTGCTAGTTTAGGGTCAAGCAGACGACCTGCAAGACTCTCCAAAATTCTTGAACCCCTTCAAAAGCCGTAGGTGCCCGTGCGGGAGCGTAGGTGCAGCCTTGGAGAGTCAATAGAGCGAAACACTGGCTGCTGTTGGGGGTGCATCCACTTCAACCCAACCCAGACGTAAAGATTGGTCAGCCAGCCAAGACTAACCACCTGAAATTCTCGAAGGGGTGGAGTCACGATTGAGCGTTAGGTGAATTGGAAACAGGAGGAATTTGACAAGCAGAAAACTGAGTGTTGCGATCGCTCGTAAACTTTACCATGCGATTTCTTTGCTAGCGTATGCCGCGATCGCTCGGCGGCTGCTCATCTACCTTCGATCGGCAGGCGAGTGAAAAGTTGTACTTCGCGTATGATGAGTAATCAGCTGCTCAGCACTGGGAATAATAACTTAAGAGTTGAAAGCGGTTATTTTTAAAGTGCTGAAAAAACAATTAAAAACATTTCCAGAAAATCCGAGCGGGGAAAAACCTATTCGAGCTGACTTGAATAGCCAATACCTAAGGGGGCACAAACCCAGGGGGCATACGCCGTGATTGTAGACTTGAAAGAAACTGAACTCAGGGGAGCTTTTCTTAAAGGGAAGGAGCTGAGGGGAGCAGACCTAAGAAGGGTAAACCTCAGCGAGGCGAACCTCAGTTATGCAGATCTCATAGAAGCAGACCTAACAGAGGCAAACCTGAATGGGTCAAATCTAAGTGGAGCCTGTCTCAATTTAGCAAATCTGAGCGAGGCAGACCTGACGAAAGCAGACTTGAGTGGAACCACCCTGATTGGAGCAGATTTAACAGCAGCCAACTTGAGCGGAGCCAACTTGAAAAAGGCGAATCTGGTTGGAACTAATCTGGAAAATGCTAACTTGGCTGGAGCGAACCTGGTAGGAGTGGACTTGAGCGCAGCCGAGCTAAAGGGGGCTATCCTACAAAAGGCTGTCTACAATCAAGAGACTCGATTCCCTCCAGACTTTAACCTTCAGGAAGCGGGGGCTTACTTGATTGCCTCTGGCACTTTACTCATCGGCGTCAACCTGAGTGAAGTCGATCTTAGTGGGGTTTATTTAAAGTCAGCCGACCTGAAAGCAGCAAATTTGATGAGGGCAAATCTGGTCGGCGCAAATTTGGAGAACGTTAACTTGGCGGGTGCCAATCTGGTTGGAACCGATTTGAGTAAAGCCAAGCTGAGAGGAACCATTCTAGAAAAAGCTGTCTACACGCAAGAGACTCAATTTCCCTACGAGTTTGACCCCAGTGAAGCTGGAGCTTACTTGATTGCTGCGGGTGTATCCCTGCCTGGGGTTAATTTGAGCGGAGTCAATCTGAGCGGAGCCGATTTAAGGGCGACCAATCTGCGAGGGGCGAAGTTACGAGGAGCAAACTTGAGAGGGGTAGACTTAAGCAAAGCTAACTTGAGGAAGGCTGAGCTGGATGATGCCAACTTGAGCGGAGCCGACTTACGAGGGGCGGACTTTACGGGAGCCATTTTGAAGCAGGTGAACTTCAGCGAGGCGGATCTAAGAGGAGTAGACTTAACGCGAGCCGACTTGAAGGGAGCCAATCTAAGTAGAGCCGACTTGAGAGGAGTAGACTTGACGGGAGCTAGCTTGAAGCAGGTGAACTTAAGTGAAGCCGACTTGAGGGGGGTAGACTTGACGCGAACGGATTTAAGGGGAGCCAACCTAAGTGGGGCAGACTTGACGGATGTGGATTTGAGTCGGGCGATGCTCAAGGGTGCCGACCTGACAGAAGCCAACGTTCCGCAAGAAAATTTCTTTAACTTAGAAATAGAGGCGCGATGAAGCTTAAAGCGATGTGCGATGGATGTGCGATGAATAGGGGGGCGAATAGATAATCGGAGTATTCACCCGGAGACGATCTCCATTATTTTTTCTTGCGAGTCCAAAGATCCGTGAACATCATGGTCAACCCGCCGATAAAAATTGCGATCGCCATCCCGCCTGCCGTAACATTCATCCAATCAATATTTTCCATCTGATTATTCAGCCGTTTTTTTGAGCAACGGTACTAGATTAGCAACTTTGGCATCCAGACAAACATTTCCGCCCAGAAAAGCGCGAACTAAGCGAACATTAAAGGTTCTGTAACCTGCTCCTGGCAAGTTTTGCTTGCGTGCTTGCTGGTGCGCTTTCAATCGTCCGGTGCAAGATGCGAACTCAAGGGACTTATTTTGCTCGAAGCAGTCTTAGACCTAGCCAGAATCGCCCCTTAGAAAGCGACAGGCGAGGGGAACTATCTTCAAACCCCTCTCCGATACGGAGAGAGGTTTGGCTACAGATCTGCCCGCTTGTGTCTTCCAGAGACTTGTACAAAAGGTTTAGTGTCTGACTTCAAACTCAGGTGAGATTTTCGGAATTTCTTTGAGATAAACCCGCGAAAAAGGTTCGGCTGAGCCAAGCTGGTACTGTTCAAGCAAGCCATGAGAGCGGATGGAGATAGTGTCTCCTTCCTTAATCACGACAGTAGAGTCGTGGAGAATGTCTCTCGCCAGCATCATCTCGGTTTCCGTAGGATTATCCAAGATTACAAGATTGCTCCCGTAGTAGAACATCCCATCTGCCTCTAGTACGTCTTCTGTGTACTCGACAATCAGCAGATCGAGCTGGGGATTCCGGAGCAGGTTTTGAACGTTACTGTTGTAATCTTTGTTCAAGTTTTTCTGGGAACGATTGACGAAAACTCCATCCCGACAAACTGCGCCAATTGTCCAGTCGGGGTGTTGCATCAGGATATCGTCAATGACTTCTTGAAGTTCTTGAACTGAGATCCGGTTGAAGGTGATGAAAGGTATTCTGGCTTTTTCGGCGGAGTCAAAGAAGGTTTCCAGAATATGGGAAGGCACATCGACGCTGTCACCAACGGCGGGTCTAAGATGCATATAGATGCCGGGGGCGGCGTTAATTTCGATGATGCCAAACTCACCATCCTTCCAAGATTTGGATAAATCTTGGGCGATGACATCAATACCGAGGCAAGTCAGGCGGAAATGCTGGGCGATATCTTGCGCCAGGATAATGTTGTCCGGATGAACAGTGCTAGTCTTATCGATGCTCAAGCCGCCAGCCGATAGGTTGGCAACTTTGCGAAGATAGACGGTGCGATCGCTTTCAATCACGCTATCCAGACCTAATCCCTGTTCTTCTAAGTACATTTCCATCGCTTCATCGCACTGGATCTTGCCCATTGGCGACGTTGGTGTATCTATCCTGTCTGGCTTCCGATTTTCCTGCTCGATCAATTCCGCAATCGTCGAGTGTCCATCACCCACGACTGATGCGGCGCGGCGTTCCGTCGCGGCGACGAATCTACCATTGACGCAAAGCATTCGAAAATCTGACCCTTTGTAGCTTTTTTCGACGATGATCCGGACTGGCTGCTCTTTAGGAATCGCATTGACTGCCCTGCTAAAGGCATATTTCAGTTCTTCTGAATCTTGCACATCAGCCGTTACCCCAATTCCTTTGTGGCCCACTACCGGCTTCACAGCGACGGGATAGCCAATCTCTCTAGCGGCTGCGCGAGCGTCTTCCAGTGAAGCGACGATGTCACCTTTGGGAACGGGGAATCCCAAGGTACCTAAGAAAGCTTTGCAGTCATCTTTGCGAGTGGTAAAGTCCGAATCCAGATGGCTATCGCAGTCAAAAGTCGTTGCTATCCCACGAATCTGCTTTCTTCCATAGCCATATTGAACCAGTCCTTCGTCCCACAGATAAAAAACGGGAATTCCTTTTTCATAAGCTGTACGCCACAGTGCATAGACTGTCGGCCCGCCGTAGACGGAGTAGCGGAACTGATCCTGCATTGCCTTGAACTGATCGTCAATCCGAAAATCTTTGCCTTGAGCGATCGCTTCAAACCAATCCCAAACACTGTAAACGACTGCCCGACTGGTGCGTGCATGAAGCGATTCTACGGCAATCTTCGTGCAAGCGGGAAGTTGCTTGATACTCCAGTGCTTGAGGTGCAGCCCCATGTCCAGTTTTCCCACTTCTGAAACGGTTCGAGCGAACAGTTGGGCATAAGATTCGTAGGTTTCATCGCGCAAATGGGGGTAGCGATCGCCAATAATCGATACATAATCGCTAATCGCCGGAGGTTGCGCGGACTCAGTCAGGGCGAAATCGAATATTAGCGCCCCCGTCTGCAAATACGGGTTTGGCCCCATGTAATGCTTGAAGTTAAAGATATCGAATGCATCCGTTTTTCTCGCATTGACACGGACTGCATCGGTCATTATCTCTCTGCTCATTGAGTATCTCCCGTTTTTAAACACCCTTTTTATTAACTTGGCGACTCGCTTACTTGAGCCTAATTCGATTGCATAACCTTTTCAGCTATCAAAGGGCAGAGTCAAGTCAATTCTTTTTTATTGGATTTAATGGTGAATGGTTCGTTGCCTTTCTACCATTTGCGATCGCCATTGCCCAAATCGCTAAAATTTCTTTAATAAAAAACTTTAAAACCCATTTTCTTTAAGAAAATGGGTTTTCTAAGATTTGTGGAGTTTCCCCCTTGAAAATTTGATACAAAACCTAAGCTCGATCTACAATTTCTTTTGCTTTATCTTTGAGGTCTTCTTTTAGATGCATAGCAGCAGCTTCATCCTGCTTCATCTGACCTTCTGCTTGGTCTTTTTGGTCGCCGGTTACATGACCAAGCCCCTCTTGCACCTTGCCTTCTATGTTTTTAGCAACCGCTCTGGCTCTATCTTCTACGCTCATTTTTAGCTCCTTTACAAGGATATGTAATTTCTTATACTACTTCCAGTATAAGAAGCTTATGGGTAAAAAAGACATCCCTCGGCAGTTAGATTTTAAAGGCACAGGTAGCATTTAAAAAGTAGGATGGAAAGTGCCCACCCTACTTTCAATTAATCAAGAATTGGCTTGCGAGTTTTCAGATCAAATTTGTATCCGTGTGGAAGAATATGAAGCTTGGCTCCGCAAACTGCCAAAGGCTCATCCTTCAAAATGTCACCGATGTTGCTATGGGTCAGCTCTGACTCATCGACAATCGTGACAGCTCCTTCCCCGATTACTTCAAACTTGTTATCGCTGACCGCGATCGCTGTATTCTCGTCAATCCCAAATCCTAAGACAGCAGGCTGCTGTGCCAAGGCAGAAATTAACCGTCCCAGACGCCCACGCTGTAAGAAATGCTGATCGATGACCACTCCTGGCAAGAAGCCCATACCGGGACCCATCTCTACCACTTCAACCCGTGGATTTGTCTCAGAGTCGCCTTCAACGATCATGACATCTGGCATCATCGCAGCTCCCGCACTGGTGCCTCCCACCACGATTCCTTCAGCGTACCGTCTGTGAATCGCCTCATCGATCTGGGTACCCTTCAGAATGCTGGTGATGCGAGCCTGATCTCCGCCGGTAAAAAATACACCAGTGGCTTTCTCAATTGCCTCCAAGTAAGTGGCTGAAGTTGCATCTTCCCGCTCAACAGTATCAACGATACGAACGTCTTCGGCTCCCAGCCGCTCAAACACTCTGATATAGTTCTCTCCCACTTCTCTGGGCAGCTCTGTCGCCACGGTCATGACGACAATTCGAGCTTTAGTACCCCCGGCGCGGCGAACAAACTCTCGGAGGATTGTGCAGTCTCCCTCCTTGTCTTCTGCACCCCCGATGATCACCAACTGCCCGCTAGGTTTATTCGCTGGTACGTTTTCTTGAGCTTCCATTGATTTTATGTCCAGGTATTAATGGTTGTTTTGTGCATAAAAATACCCAGGAGATATAGAAGACTCCCAGGAAATTTTTTATGTTTCAGATTGGCTGTCCTGAATAACTAAAATAACTGCATACCGTTTGCCGCAGCTTCTTTCTAGGGATATAACTTGCAGCAAATCTGTAATTTAAAATACATAAGTCTATTTTGAAGTTTTTGACCGCTGAGCATAAATTAAGCTTGTAAGGCTGCAAAACTATATAGCTTACAATTCATTAAACTTAATCGGAAATAAGAGGTTGTAGAGAAAAGTGGGATGTTTCTATTCCTTTCACCCTAAGTGTCACCAGCTAGCGATAGCTGAGACGGAAGTTGTGCAATCCACAAGCCGTTTCCATCACATCATCAACATAATGAGCAACCCGATTCCTAAACTTGTCCACCACAATCTTGCATCGCTT
>NZ_JACJOQ010000589.1:0-4383 GCF_014695635.1 Coleofasciculus sp. FACHB-712
GAAAGCGGCAAAATTCCAGCCACCGGAGCATTGTAGGTTTTTTCTACCTGTTGCTTCAAGGCATCAAAATCCAAAACGGGTAGCGCCTTATTTACTAGCAGCAACATCTTAGGCACTTGTAATTTCCGAGCCACTTCCACCGTCACAGCAGTTCCCTGAAAGTCTTGGCGGTCTGGACGCAAAATTAGCACCAAGATATCAGAGATAGTAATAGAAAGTAGAGTTTCTTCGTTAAGACCTGGGTGGGTGTCAATAAATAAGTAATCCAGATTCAAGGTTTCCATTATCTCTTGGAAACCGTCATTGAGGAGACCAAAATCAAATCCCTCGCGCAGCACTTTAGTAATATCCCCCGCTTTGATACTAGAAGGAATCAGATGAATGCTGCCGCCTTTAACGCCAGTTTTTCTTAAAACTGAGGTGACATCATAAGCAGCTTCTTCAATTAAACAGCGACCCCACAGGTAGTCATTGAGAGAGTGTTCCATCTTCTGCTCATCGAAACCGAAAAGCACGTGAATTCCTGGCGATTGAATATCGGTATCAACGATACCAACGCGATACCCAAAGCGAGCCACTAAAGCTGCCAGATTCGCCGTCGAATTTGATTTGCCGGTGCCACCCCGGAATGAGTGGATGGACACAATTTTTGACATGGTTTACCTCAATATGTGAGAGGATTCTTCATCCTTAACAGAAAACAATCGAGAAAGCCCACTCAAGGGCGCGGGGAATGAACCGTGCGGCTTATACGCTATACCATTTTGTCTTTTGGTTGCAACATATAGATTCTCAGATGCCCTTTTTTCAAGCGTTAGGGAGGGGCTGGAAGAAGGGTTAATATAGTACTTCACAACCTCAATAGGATTACAACCTTATCAAGGTAGTAGAAACTTGCGTTTAGGCTAATTCCCACAGCTTGATAGACGCTTATTTCGTTTACTCACTCCAGGTTCTGCCAGATATTTGTAGATAGCTTGCTTCGCTGTTTAGAGGCAAGGCGAGGTCGGTAGCGGAGTGTTTCTCCCTCTTCTAGTTCTTGCACGACGCCTTGAGCTACTAGAGCTTCTAACTGGGTGCGGGCAACTTCCTCACTTTCGCCAGTGTGAGCTGCCACTTCCGGCAAGGTCACGTTTTTCTGACGCATCATCCAGTTGACGAGTTTTTGCAGGTCATCGGGCAAATTCATCATATCAAGCATATTCAGACCAATATCAGTTTGGTGTCCGCTGGAATTGGTGGGTGATTGATCGATTCGATCCTGATTCATCTTTTCCTTCCTTGTTCTTCAGCTAATGATGTGAATCGCGAGCCTACGCATCCGGCGTAGCATACTCAGTTCGATGTATCGGTAGATGTCCTCTAATAGCGCTTTATCTCGCCGCCATCAGGTAGATTCAGTCTCTGTATTCCTCACGGTTTTTGCCCGTTGCTGCAACTGCTGGAAGTAATCGAGTTCTTCGCTTTCAGCTTCCTGGCTAGTCTCTAGAACTTCTATTGTTGAGGAATTTGACTCGGTAGTGGTTTCTGCGTGCCCGTCGCTGCTCGAATTTCTCAAGTTTGCTCGTTGCTGCAACTGCTGGAAGTAATCGAGTTCTTCGCTTTCAGTTTCTTGGCTTGCTGGTGTGACATCTGCTATTGAGGTATTTAACTCAGTGGCAGCTTGGGTTTGCCTATCTTCCTCCCAATTTCTCAAGGTTGCTCGTTGCTGCAACTGCTGGAAGTAGTCGAGTTCTTCGGTTTCTTCAACTTCTTGGCTTGGCTGGAGGACTTTTGGGGTTGACGTATTTGGCTCAATTGCGGCTTCTCCCTGTCCGTCCTGCTGATTGCTTAATTCTTCGACAGGAGAAGTAATTTGGCTTGCCAATGCAACTTCTGGTATTTCAACGTTTGATTCTGCAACAGCTTCTGCTTGCCCATCATGATGCCGATTTCTTAACTTTTTACCCTTTTTCTGTAACTGCTGTAAGTAGTCGATTTCTGCTGTTGTTTCAGGGGCTTGGTTTGCCTGTGTAGCTTCTGGTATTTCAACAGTTGGCTCAGTGGTAGCTTCTGCTTCCCCATCATTGGATCGATTCCTGAAACTTTTTCCCTTTTGCTGCAACTGCTGTAAATAGTCGATTTCTGTGGTTGTTTCAGCCGCTTCTGGGATTTCAACGGTTGACTCAGTGGTAGCTTCTGCTTCCCCATCATTGGATCGATTCCTGAAACTTTTTCCCTTTTGCTGCAACTGTTGTAAGTAGTCAGTTTCTGCCGTTGTTTCAGCCGCTTCTGACCTCTCGACTTTTAATTTAGAAGTTGTTTTTTCAGAAGGATTGCTTTCTCGACTCCTGAGATTTTTCGCCTTTTCTTGCAACTCTTGGAAGTAGTCACTTTCTGTAATTTCCGCTACTTGGCGTTCTTTCTTTTCCTGGTCAATCTCAATATCGATTTTTAAAAACCCTTTGACGCCTTGATAGATGGCTTTGGCGTATCCTCTATCTATCAAAACGACGCCGACTGCCGTTGTCACCAGTGCCAATGCTGGGGGCACGAGGGGTATCCATCCTGCTTTGAGAAACAAAACATAACAAGTTCCAAACAAGAGGGCGATCGCTCCCCCTCCCGCAATCACCAAGAGCAAGGGACGCCGAATCCGCCATGCCACTAAGCCTCCCACCAACGACCAGGCCCAAATCCATCCAATTTCGCCCCACTCATTCCAGTACCAAAATAGCGGTCGTTTATCCAGAACTGCACTGAGGATCTGACTCACAACCTGAGCATGAATGACCACTCCGGGCATTTTCTGAGTGCCTTCTTGAGCAGCACTATAGGGCGTGTTGAAGTCGTCATTCACGCTAACTGCGGTGTAGCCAACCAAAACAACCCGATCTTTGACTAAAGCTGGATCTATCTTGCCTTTGAGTACATCTGTAAGCGTTATCTTTTGGGCAGGCAGATTTGCCGAACGGTAGTTAATCAACATCTGCAACCCTTCCGTGTCGGCGTTCCGGTATCCGCCAGCATTCGGATCGGGGCTTTTGAAGAGAGTGGAACCGATCTTCAGGTTCCCGTCATCTGAAGGTTCTGCTTCGATTCCCTCAGCTTGCAGGTACATGAGTGCTAGGGTCAAATCCAAGGAGGTGAGTTGCTCTTCGGGATCGCTACAAAGATGGGGGTTCTCTAAGGGAGCGTTCGGGACTGGAGGATTTGCCACTAAGAGACTGCGGCGAACCCATCCATCAGGTTCTTTGACGAAATCAGCAAATCCCACTTGGTCTGGTGAGATTCCAGGCGGTGGCGGAAATCCTGCCTGTTTACCATCACTGAGTTGGCAGATCGTAATAATGCGATCGCTTCCTTTGAGGATCTTCAATAAATTGGCATTCCCCTCTTTGACCGGAACATCCCGAATAATATCTATACCGATGGCTCTCGGTTCATACTGCTCTAGTTTCTCTAACGCTTTGGCAATTGTGGCATCCGAGATAGGCCACCCTTTCTCAGTTTGGATATCTCCCTCAGTAATCTCCACCAGCAACAGGCGATTATCTGGACCTTCATCACGACGCATCCGAGTCAGCTGGTCAAAAGCACCCAGCTCTTGTCCTTGGAGTATCCCTAGTTGCCTAGCTCCCACGACCAAGCTTGTCGCCACCACACTGGTGAGAACAACTTGTCCACCAAAATTTAAAGCTGCTGTGCGTAGGTTGTTTGTGTTTGATAGCAGGGAGCGAATCTTTGAACTGAGCTGAGAAACCATATAATTGCCGCCTCCTCTCTAGGGGCTAGAGTTTTAATCTTCGCTCAATGTGTAGCTTAAACAGAGGAAATTAAGATTAAGAATTTGTATGTATCCTTGTGTCCTTGAAAATTGTTTAAGCCGCAAATTGAGTCGTCAAGAACCAAAAAATTAATTGACTACAAAACTTTATGAAGCTTTTGAGAAGAAATCGGACAAATAGATAATTTTTTTGATTGAGAAAAGAAAAAGTGCCAATTTGAGAGATAATTTTATAGTAGTTATAACATCAATTTTTGTACTAAGCAAAAACCAGCGATTTTAAGTACCCACTAAGGCAAGAAACATGACAAAATTAATCGCTAATTTGTAGAGATATGCCAGGAAAAGTGGGAAACTTTGTTGAAGATTAAAGAGTCTTTGTCTAAAACCACTACGGTCGCGCTCGAGTTTATTTACAAAGCACGATGCCTCATGGAGGCGATCCCTTTGGAAGGTGTTTCGATCCCTTTGTATGCACTCCGCTTGCTGCTCGCTAGGTAAACCCACTGCAACAACTTAAAGATTATGGTGAACAAGTCTTCTGTGTATTTCACAACACTCTCCTTAGCCTTGTTTGTGGGGCTTAGTGCGATCGCTACCAGCTTTCCAGCCACCGC
>NZ_JACJOQ010000059.1:0-12951 GCF_014695635.1 Coleofasciculus sp. FACHB-712
GAAATTTATCTTAAGCCTGTCGGTGAGTATGTTGCGCTCGATCATCCCGTTAATTTTTACACAGTTGTTGAAGCCGCCAAGCAACGTGGTGAATCGGCAATTGGCTATCGTTGCAAAGCGGATGCTAATAATTCAGGTAGAGCTTATGGGGTGACGATCAATCCCAAAAAAGATCAACTGATTACGTTTGCCCCGCAAGATACGATCGTTCTATTAGCGGAAAACTAAATTTCAGTTTCAATTTTTTTGTATTGATGTACGCGATCGCGATTGACTTTCTTAAGGATTCCGACCCTATCCTGGGACGACTCATTGACCAAATTGGTGCGTGTCAACTGAACCAGTACGAACTGGAGGGAGACTTGTTCTTTTGCCTATCCCGGTCAATTCTCCACCAACAACTTTCTACCAAGGTGGCTAAAGTCATCCACGAAAGGTTTCTCCTGCTTTACCCGGACACTCTGTTTCCTTCAGCGCAAGATGTCCTCGACACGCCAGATGAAGTCCTTCGCGGCGTGGGGATTTCGCGCCCTAAAATCTCTTACATCAAAGACTTGGCACGTCATGCGATCGAGGGATTGCCCACGCTTGAAGAGTTAGAAGTCATGGATGATGAGGCGATTATCAAGACTCTGACGCGGGTCAAAGGCATCGGACGCTGGACTGTTCAGATGCTCCTGATTTTCCGTCTCAAACGATGGGATGTTCTGCCCGTGGATGACTTGGGTGTACGTGCAGGCATTCGGAAACTCTACAATCTTGAGGCACTTCCTGACTGCAAGACAACAGAAAGCTTAGGACAAAAGTGGAAGCCCTATTGCAGCATTGCCTCGTGGTACTTGTGGCGCAGTTTGGAGCTAAAGCCAGTTTGAGGACTGCTGGAAAAGGGGGCTAGATGCGATTACTCTTACCATTCATTTTCTACATCCAGAGCGTGCGATCTGCTTAGCAGCAACGCTTGCGCGAGCGCAATTAGCCAATATCAAGATGTTGAAATAAGTTCAGCAATAATATCTTCAGCGATAAACTGCTTGAAATCTAAAATCTCAATCAGCACTAACTTTTCATTATTGGAGTAGTGAAGAATTACTCGTCCTTCATCTTCTGCATAAGAGATCGCGTCATCCGATAGCTCAATTAGAAGTGCATCGACATCTTTGCTATACATATACAGCAGTTTGCAGGTAGATAGAGTACAAGCTATCCCCAGAAGAAAAGCACTTTGCATCTACACCTGTACTTCACTTACTTGCAAACTGCTGTATCTAATTTTTTTCATAATGGAAGGATGGATGCTGCGATCACTCTCACTGTTTATTCTCTACATCCAGAGCGTGCGATGCCCATCAACATAAAGATGAGTATTGTTAAATTTATTCAATAAATAACCAATTTTCTAGCCATGATGGAATAAATGGAATCCTATAATATTCACGCTCCATAAGTTTATTAAAAATAAATTCATTAAAATCACAATAATTGGAAGAATAACCAGAATACCAATAATCTTCAAACATTAAAATTGCAGGTAAATGACCCCGTGGTGCTTTCAGAGAGTATTCTATATCACTATGATATATACGGTTATTTTCTCTAGGCCAGCCGACACGATCAATAAACACTTTGTAGACAGAATCATCAATCCAAAATCTATTTTCGTTGGCATTGTAATCCTTTAATATTCTTCTCCAAATATTTTGCTGAACACTAAGACCAAACCGTCCATTACTAAATTTGACCCAAAGTTGATTTATTCTTCTAATATCTTTAGGAGGAATCTGATATACATCGATGTATCTATAACTGCGATCTGGCATTAAGCGACAAATAACCTTTACTGTTTCTTCATCAGCTTCTTCCCATTTTTCTGCTTCGAGTAAATCATGCAACCTTTTATACTTGCCTTCAACCCTAAAATCCGAGTTACCGAAAAAATTAGAAGATTTTTCAGTGGCAAAATTGACTACTCTTTCAGCCAAATCTCTATCATTAGGACGATTGCTAGTAGAAATTCCTAGTTGTTTTTTCCACTTAAGTAGCTTTGTTCTAATTCTAGAATTTTTAGGAATTTGGATTTTCAATTCATCAATAACTTGTTCTTGGGCAGCTACTGCATCGCATCCTTGATTTTGTAGTTGATGTAATATCTCTTTAATTTGATTAGTAAATTCCGATAAATCTGAACCTAAATATATTTGATTTCCCTGTATATTAATGGAATCACCTTGAATTTGCTCATTGTAAGTACCGCCATCCATACTTACATTTCGATTTTTAGCATCGAGCCTATCTTTAGGAAAATGTATCCTTATCCTTCTTTTCCTTAGCTTATCACTCAAAAAACATAAGTAAGAACCAATTCCAACTAAGATACCACCTACTATTAGACCAGGAATGGGAAAACTCCAAACGAGCAGAATTCCGGCAATCATCGCCCCCAAAGCAACTAACAAAATTCCAATAATGTAGTAAAGCCATTGCTTTATAATGTTGCTCATTGTTGATGATTGAATTCCTGCTACTTTTGCCTAATTTAAGCCTCTAGTGTGTTTTTTAAGGCAGAGGAAATCCTGCTGATGCTAGTACCACTTTAACTACCTCTACAACAGCTTCACCTATTAATCCATTAGCAGCAGCATTACCTAAGTAATGCCCTAGTTTAGTTAATTTAGTCCTAGTGCTAGGTTCGTTTTTTGCTTGAGTGGCTAGATCTTTAGCAACTTCCTGTTGAGCCGCTTGTGAACTATATCCTTGAGTTTGAAGCTGATTCAAACGCTCCTGAATCTGAGCTGCATATTGAGCTATCTCTTGGCTTATATTTATATAAGAGTTGCCTTGAATGTTAATAGAGTTACCTTGTATTGATTGGTTGTAGGTGCCACCACTCATATTAAAAATGCGATCGCCACTCATAAAATCTCCATGTATTTAGTAGTACGTTGAGCAGACTCATCACAATCTAGCAGAATGATAAATAATGCTTTGCTTTCCTAAGCCTACACAAATGATACATAATTGAAGTCTTGTGAAGACAAGCAGCAGTGTGATTGCCTATCGCAGTAGATTAGTTTGACGTAACAAATCTAACATTTTAGTTATCCACTGTGCTAGTAGAATAAGCTACTGGTAATGGTAGAAAGCGTTTCAGCTGTGGCGATGAAGCGATCGCTCATACTAGAATTCAAACACCAGCATTAGGTTGGAGTACCCCCATGTCCTTGCAAGAACTCCAAAAGCAGGTTCGCCAGTTGTCCGTGAGCGATCGCCTCATACTCATCAGTACTATCATCCAATCCTTGCAAGATACAGCCCAGGATGAAGACTGGCAATATCTAGTAACACGTCCCCATCCTTGGCGACGGCAACTCTACATCAAAGGACGCAAACTCCTTGCCTCAACCGTCTGGCAAGACATGATGGCAAACGAGATGTCTCCAGAACAAGCAGCAGAAAACTGGGATTTACCTCTAAAAGCAATCTACGAAGTTATTCGTTATTGCTCAAGTCATCGGGAACTGTTGAAGCTAGAGGCAGACGAGGAACGCTATCGCCTAGAAGAAAAAGGAGTCTCACTTGAGCCTACGACTGCTCCTTGATGAAGACTCCCAAGCAAAATACCTCGTCAATTTGCTTCAGGCAGCAGGTCATGATGTACTTACTGTGAATGAAGCAGATTTGATGAGTCGGTCAGACTCTTTTGTATTGGACTATGCAAGACAGCAGGAACGAGTGCTATTAACCCGTAACTGTGCTGATTTTCAGGAACTTCATCAGGCTAATCCCGTACATCCAGGTATCTTGGCAGTATTTCAAAACCCTGACCTAGCTAAAAATATGAGTTACCAAGCGATCGTGCAAGCAATAGCCAATCTCGAAGCAGCAAACTACACCATTGAGAATCAGTTTGTCATTCTGAACCAATGGCACTACTAAAGAGCGATCGCAATCTGCAATCGTCAAGCGATCGCTCATCCTAAAATTCACGAGAACAATATTGCCCAGCCACTCGCAGCATAGCTGCCAAACTTTTTTCCACATCAGCATCCGTCGTTGCCCAAGACGAAACACTAATTCGCATCGCCGTCTGCCCTTGCCAAACCGTACTGCCACACCAACAAGTCCCGTCGGCTTGAATATCAGCAATCACCCGATGAGTTGTTTCTGCATCTCCAAACGATACTAAGACTTGATTCAACACCACATCGTTGAGAATCGGGTAACCAGCAGCTTTCAACTCCTTGGCAAAGTGTCTAGCATAGCGACAGGTACGCTCAATTAAGTCTGCCAAACCAGAACGACCGAGCGATCGCAATGCTGCCCACACTTCAACGCCACGCGCACGCCTCGATAATTCAGGAGTATAGTCTGACGGGTTGCGCTGCTCACTGACGGTGGGTAAATACTCGGCAGTAATCGCCATTGCCGCTTGCAACGCAGAGGCATCGCGAACAAACGCCAACCCGCTATCATATGGCACGTTCAACCACTTGTGAGCATCGGTTGCCCAAGAATCTGCCTCTTCCATACCAGTGGTGAGGTGTGCCAAAGATGGTGCTACTGCTGCCCAGAGTCCGAATGCACCGTCTACATGCACCCAGGCTCCCACTTCCTTGGCGCGATCGCAAATCTCTCTAACTGGATCGCACGCGCCTGTGTTCACATTTCCGACTTGGGTACAGATAATTGCAGGACGAGCAAGGGTGGGAATGGCGTCCGGACGCATCCGCCCCTGTCCATCAACAGGCACTTTCACGACTCGGCTTCGACCTAATCCCAGCAATCCCAACGCTTTCAACAAGCTTGGGTGCGCTTCCGCGCTAACTGCAACCGTAATCGGTGGCGCACCAAACAACCCGTCTGCTTCTACATTCCAACCTTCCCGTTCGAGTACAGCGTGGCGGGCGGCGGCTAATGCGGTAAAGTTAGCAACAGTTGCTCCCGTAACGAAGGCACCACCGCAGTCGGCGGGGAGATGCAGTACGTCGAGGAGCCAGCGCAGAGCTATCTGTTCTAGTAAGGCTGTAGCTGGAGTGATGCGATAGAGTCCACAATTTTGATCCCACGCGGCGGCTAGCCAGTTGGCGGCTAAGGCGGCAGGCAGGGAACCACCCGTGACAAATCCGAAGAAGCGGGAGCCTGCTTGTGCCATTGATGCGGGTGAGCCAACTTCATCGAGCAGTTGCAAGACGAGTTCAGGATCGACAGGCTGATTGGGCAGGGGTTCATCGAATTGGATGAGGTTAGCGATCGCTTCCTGTGTTGGCGCAACGTTCCGAGCGTCTAAGCCTTCAAGATAACGAATAGCGTATTCAGCCGTTGTTTGCAAGAGTTCTCGCATATCCTCTTCCTTCCCTGCACGGGGCTAAACAATCCCGCATAAGCGAGCATAGCGCTACTGGAATGATTTTTGGATGCAACAAGCTGCCGTCGCGCCTAAATAGGAATAAGCTGCTCCTTTTACATGGGTTGTTCAGGCAGCGAGAGGGGTTCTTCAGGCAGCGGGATAAACTCGGTTTCGTGTGGAACCCGCTCAAACCGTCCGTTCTTCCAGTCCGCTTTCGCTTGCTCAATGCGATCAAGGCGGCTAGAGACAAAATTCCACCACTTGTGCCGCTCACCGACAGGTTCACCACCTACCACAATGCAACGAGCGTCGGCTTTCGCACTAATGCTCACGGTCTGATCGGGATTGAGTACGATCATTCGTTGTGGCTCCAGCGGTTCGCCATCTATGCTGAGACCGTTTGTAACGCTGTAGACGGCTTGTTCACTATAGTCCGGAGGCAGCGTGAACTCAGTTCCAGTGGGCAGTTGTACATCGAGGTAAATCATCGGTGAGAACGTTTGAACGGGAGATGTGCGACCATACGCCTGCCCTGCAATCAGTGTGATTTCGACACCCCCATCTTGCCAAGCGGGGATGTCAGTAGCTGAGTAGTGACGAAACCAAGGTTCGGTCTCTTCATGCTCCGAAGGAAGTGCGATCCACGTCTGGATGCCATGAAGCCGTGTTTCGCGACTCCTCCCCGCGTTGGGCGATCGCTCCGAATGGACAATGCCACGACCCGCCGTCATCCAATTAACGGCTCCGGGATGAATTTCTTGAACAACCTTGAGACTATCGCTATGGAGCAGCACCCCTTCAAACAAGTAAGTCAGTGTTGCTAAATCGATATGCGGATGCGGTCGCACATCCATTCCTTGACCCGGTGCAAAGGTAGCTGGGCCGAGATGGTCGAAAAAGATGAATGGTCCAACCATCTGCCGAGTTGCGTGAGGCAAGATGCGCCGAGCCTCAAATCCACCCAAATCTTTAACTTCGGGTTCAAGAACATCACCAATGCTGTTGGACATAGCAAAGATTACCCCGTGATTCTGACCAAAGCCTGATTAATTTTTTAATCTTAGAGCTATATCAGCTTCTTCCTTCTGATTTGGGATACAGATTGTTGATTGCATCTTCTCTACAGCCTGGAACAACTTACCTCAAGTGGGTTATGCCACGTTATTACTAGGAGTTAGATGGCACAGATAACTTTGGTATTCTGAAGTCATTCAAAGCAGTTTTAAAGTGATGACTCAGGTTGTAATTGTTGGGGCTGGACCTGCTGGTGCAACGCTTGCACTGCTTCTCGTCAAACGTGGCATCGCTGTCAAACTGATTGAATCCTCCCGTAACTTCCGCAGAGTTTTTCGCGGTGAGGGATTGATGCCCAGTGGGCTAGATGCTCTAGAGCAGATGGGATTGTCGTCTGTACTAGAGAGCATTCCCCATCGACCTTTGGATGCCTGGGAAGTCCTGATTGAGAACCGATTTCTGTTTCGAGTTGATGAGCCAATCGAACCGGGTGGTAAGCCCTGCACCCTCGTCTCACAGCCAGCTTTCCTGGAAGCCGTGATCGACGAGGCAAAAACTTATCCCAACTTTGAGTTTGTCCAGGGGACTCCCGTGCAGGATTTGCTGTGGAGCGATCGCCGGGTTTCGGGCGTGAAGCTGGGTGACGATCGCTCTATTTGTGCCAATCTCGTTATTGGGGCGGATGGTCGTAATTCCGTTGTTCGGCAGCGAGCCAACTTGCCTCTAGAGCAACAGTCCGGAATCTTTGATATTCTTTGGTTTAAATTGGCCGATAGCTCGCGCTTTGAATCCGAGAATGTATTTTATTCGATTGTTCGCGAGCGCAATGCATTTGGATTGTTTCGCTCTACGTCCGGGAATCTTCAGATAGGCTGGGCACTCCATGACGATGCCCCAATAGACTGGAAGCAAGCCGATTGGCCTGTCGTTTTGGCAGAAGCATCGCCCCCGTGGTTAGCCGAGCATATCCGGACTCATGCAGAAAGTATTGAACGGCCGGTTCTGTTATCCGTCGTCGTCGGGCGTTGTGCGCGTTGGTATGCACCAGGATTACTGTTGCTGGGCGATGCTGTTCACCCGATGTCACCAATTCGCGCCCAAGGCATCAATATGGCTTTGCGGGATGTGATTGTTGCAGCCAATCATCTAGTTCCCCTGTTGCGTGAAGGAGCAACAGATACGGCAATTGATGCCGTCTTGCCACAGATTCAAGCCGAGCGGGAACCGGAAATTATTCGAGCGCAGCAGCTTCAAAGTCAGGAAGCGGCTCAGGCTGAACTACTGCGTAAAAACGCACTGCTGCGATGGGCGGCGAGTCAGCTAGCCCCCCTGCTGGGCAAGGGCGTGAGGCACTCTTGGCTCTCTAGGCAGCGCCAGTTGCGTCAAGGGGTAACGCAGATACAGTTAACTGTGTGAACTACCGCCGCCTGAGATTGGCTTGCCCTGCACCAGCGCTGATTTCAGATCGGTTTCCACCAGTCGATTTACCGTTTCTAATCCCTCGGAGTCATACAGGATAAAGCGGGCGATCGCTTTGACAACGCCAATATGCGGAGCATAATGATAAATTGTCTCGCTACGAGCTTGACGACCATCATCAAACATCCAGTGAGTTGAGCCGTCAACACGCAAGCATTGCTCAAAAGACCCTGCTGTCACCTGTAGGTCTTCAATATCAGCGATCGTTTGCCACACTGTGAATTTTCCAGGACTCGTTGAGCCATCCTGAAAGTACCGAGTAAAACTTGTTGTGATATTTACTTGTGTACCAATTTTGAGCGGATCGGGAAACCAGAGGATGGGGCGATCGAACTCTATATAGGATTGACCATCTGAAAACTCTTCCCGCAGATAGTACAACCCTTTCAAAGGTAGGTAGCACAGAACTTTAGCTGCATTCGTCGCATCAAAATGTCGAACAGTGTCTCCGATGGGTAAGGAAGGTCCGGCTTCAATGCGAGCAATATAATCCCCTCTCCAACGTGGCGGTGCCGTATAGTGCCACTTTGAGCCAATGTTTAGCGGATAGTAAGTGGCTAGGGGATAAACTCCTGTCGTCATGTTTGCAATGCAGGTAAAGAGACAGCCTGTTTGGGCTACCTTAACAGAGACTGCATTATTCGACTTCTGCCCTTGGATAGCAAGGTTATATCTGCGGGAGACTATTCCAAAGGTGAGGTAGGTTGCCAACTCAGACCAGGCTTAAACTCATCTATGAGAAAGTCAATAAAGCATTTAACCTTCGCCGACTGAAAGCGTCCTCGACGGTAAACGACCTGAATCGGTATTGACTCAGGTTCGTATTCTTTCAGGATGACTTTGACCGATTGATTTTGGAGTTCATCACTAAACGACCAGTGAGGGGATGTGCCAATGCCAATGTTTGCCAAGACGGCTTCACGAAGCGCCATCGAGTTATTGACTTGCAGATTTCCACTTACCGTTACCGTCGTTCCTCGAAAATGCCATTCATTACCTGTAGACTGCCTGGTATAAACAATACAGTTGTGGTGCAAAAGGTCGGCTGGTTTTTGTGGCTCTCCAAACTTCTCCAAATAGTCCACCGACGCGACTGCAACAAATCGGAATGTGCCGAGCGGCTGTGAGATTACGTTGGGATCGACAAACTTGCCAATTCTGATCGCTAGATCGATGCCCTCTCCGACTAAATCGACAAAATGGTCAGACATCGTTAGGTCAATCTTGATATCCCCATAGCTAGAGAGAAATCGTTTCAAGCGGGGGAGTACCTGCATCTGCCCAAACGCAACCGAGCAATTGAGCCGTAATAGTCCAGACGGGTTCTGCCGCTTTCCCACACTAGACTCGGCTTCAGATAGTGCTTCGAGAACAAATTGGCAACGCTCATAAAAGCGCATTCCCTCCTCTGTCAAACTCACTTGGCGCGTCGATCGCACCAGTAATTGCACGTCCAGATAGTCTTCCAGTGCAGCAATCTGTTTGCTAATCGTGGGTTGAGTGGTACCCATCTCTCTGGCAACAGCGGAGAAGCTGCCTGTTTCTACTGTTCGCACAAAACTCTTGATGCAGGCGATCAGATCTGACATGGAGATTGATTCTCTTTAAGAATAAGTTATATTCCATTTTGCGGTCTTCTCAAACCAGAAGGAATGAAACATGATTAATGTTATGAGCCAAATCAAGTTTCTTACCTCACAACTTGAGCTAACGAAGAGGACAAAAATCATGATTACAGCAACAGACCTGAAAGCCAATTTTGAAGACATCAAAACCCTGGTTTTACAAGGGAAAGCGATGGAAGCTTTTGAGAAATACTATGGCGAGGATGTGGTGATGCAGGAAAATGAAACGCCTGCCACTGTGGGGAAAGCTGCCAATCGCGCTAGAGAACTGGAGTTCTTTTCTAAAGTGACCGAATGGGGTGCAGCGGAACTGAAAGCGGTTGCTTATGGTGAAGACGTGATTATTTCTGAATGGTTTGTAGACTACACCCATTCTGAATGGGGTAAAGTCACGCACGATCAAGTCTCTGTACAGAGATGGAAAGATGGCAAAGTGATCCACGAGCGTTTCTATTACGCCGCCTAAACTGCCTCAACAATGTCTATTAACCCGACAACTTGCTAACGCTCGCGAAAACGCTCCGCCGCCTCAATAACCAGTCGGCGGGCTTGCTCCGATCCGAAGCGGCCTTGTGGCTCGAACGTTTTACCCTTAGCCGTGTTATACGACACGAAGAAGTGCTCAATCTCGTGGATGAGGTTCTGATTCAGGTCGTCGAGCGTCCGCACGTCACGCTGGTTGCGGGAGTTTGCAGCAACGGCAAGCAAGCGGTCATTGCGCTCGGTTTTACCTGACTCGGTTTGAAAAGCACAAAAGCCGCCGATGAGCCGTGACGGAACAAGGCAGCCGACGAAGGCAGGCTCCTCCATCAATACCAGCACGTCGATAGCGTCGCCGTCGTCAGCTAGAGTTGAGGGCACAAAACCGAAGTCGTATGGGAAAAATGCGCCTGCTGCCAGTACGCCGCCCAACTTGTACAACCCGTGCTTCTTGTCCCACTCAAATTTGTTACGGCTGCCCTTGGGCGTGTCAATGATGACGTTGAGCGTTTCGGCATCATCTGAGTCAAACGGAGGCAGGTGGAGAGGGTCGGTTGCCATAGTTTACTAGCACGTATCTATTTCTTGCTAGCGATAGCGTTAGCGAAGCGAGGCGTAAGCCTAGCGCTGCTGCGTACTCCGTTGGAGAAGCCGAAGGCTAGCGCAGATTGCACTCATCCTATCCCGATCGATCATCTAGTTTTATCGAGCGTAGGACATAGAGTTCGACTTTGATAAAAGTAGTGGTGTTTTTTCAGGAAAATGGCAAACCTTTTACCTCGGAAACGTTCTGTGGTCTTTTTAAGCAAGTAGCTTACTGCTTGACTGGGAAAGCTTGTAACCCCCATATGGCGAGCGCTCACCTGATGAGTTCTAGGACGAGTTCGGCAGATTCTAGAGGGACTAGTTAGCTAATGCCTGGGATAGCTCTGGAAGAGTAGGGGCTTCGTCGGAAGATTCTAGATGGACTGGTGTATTGTCGGTAGACTACAGCGATCGCGCTACTATGCACTCAACTATCCACAACCCAATCTACTTGATGGGCTTCAGTAAGGTCAGGAACTTCTAAGCGATCGCGCATTCGCCCAATCACCGCTTCCGGTACATTTGCAGCACGAGAATGATTGCGCCGCAGCAATTCTTCCCAAGACACTTCTAGGTAGACAATGCGAATCCGTGCCTGGTAAGCCGAAAATAGATTAATTAACGACGAACGCAGTTGCCGAGAGAGATTTGTCGCATTCCAAACAAACGATTTTTCGGCTCTCATGCATTCTTTAGCGATCGCCCTGGCTCGCTCGCCTACAGCACCTTGGTCATCTTTAGGAGAGATGCTCATCGCTTGTCGCAGTTCATCCAGGGAGATTACTGTCCAATCTGGAAGGTTCTCCCGAATCCAAGAGTCTTTGCCAGCACCCGGTAATCCTGTCATCAGGACAACGTCGAATCGAGTGTCATCAAAAGCCGCATAGTTTGGATCGCGATTGTCTTTTTGGAAATAGACAAATCGACTATGATCTGAGGGGAAGGGTCGGGGATAAAATAAGCAATTATTCTCCTGACAAAATTCCCAAAAGAACTGAACGCGCTCCAGCAGTTCTAGCCGGTCGTTACACTCGCGACCCCGAACATCAGCTTCTGCCAGCAGTGCCAGCAGGTCGCAGCGAATGACTTGACTGGCTTTAATGACAGCGCGTTGCGGGTTGGGTTTGTCCCAAAACCAGAGGGGAAGACTGCCATGCTGCACCAGCGAGACAATCGCCTCCCGTTGATGAAATGGCACGTTGAGCGACCAGAGGATTTGCCGCGCCATCTTTGCCCCTTGGCGGACGTGACCCTTGGACGTGATGCTGCCATCCGCTTCAATTTCAGTTGCAGCAGGTTTTGCTACATCATGGAGTAGGGCAGCCGCAAACAGAAGCGATCGCTCGATGGGTGGTAACTCCCGCCAAGCTGGTAAGCTAATAATTCCTTGCGACGTTGAGTACTGAGAAACTGCTGCTGTCAACGTCTAGCACATCAAATTCCAAGAAATAATGGGGTAAGGAGTCGTAAAAGACGGTGTGTTTGGCATAGAGCCATTCGCCATAGAGTATGTAGCGATCGCCCAGCACCTCCCAGAACGTTCCTGCATGCCTGTACGCCCATTGTTTGAACAAGTTAAAGTGCTTTTCTCGCTCTCCTCCAGTTAAATAATGTCCCCGGCTTCGCAACAGAATTTGCCCATCAGAACTAAAACTTATGGCAGCATTGGCTCCATCGACTTTTTCTTCGACTGCTACATATTGAGACGCGATCGCGCTGAAAGGTACGCTATCCAAATCTTCATCCCCTCGTTGGAGCCGGGAACCTTCAATATGAGGAGTGCGAGGGTATTTGTACATTAAATATCCCTCACTCGCCTTTCTAGGGGGAGCGTGTGAGACAAGGGTGAGGTGAATAGCAGGCGCGATTGCACTGACGGAGCGAGTTGGAATAAAAATGATAGATCCAACTGCCTCTGGGAAAGGATTTAGATGAAGGCGATCGCTAATAATAATGTTTGATAGAGCGTAGTCCGTAATTCTACTTAGGATATCCTGACGCTTCAGCTTTGCTAATACAACAATTCAAGATTACTGATTGAATGATTCCTGTTAACAATCAATTTTTCAGTAGATATAAATACCTGTAAACTATTAATCGTTCATTTCATCACTAGGCTAAGCGATCGGGTAGCTAACTTATCATTCAAACTTATGAAATTACATTTCATTCCTAGATGTTGGTGGCGATCGCTCAAGTATCTCTTGTTACTGTTTCTGGCATCATTCATCACAGTATTGCTGGCTGGCAACCCCATCTCTGCGATCGCGCAAAGCCCAATGCCACCAGAAGCAATCGAGCAAATCCCAAACCCAGAAGCGACTCCTCAGAAACGTTTTCAGGAAATTCGCGGCGTTTGGATGACCAACAATGACAATAAAATCCTCAGAGATCGCCCCAAGCTGCAAAATGCTGTCAGTCAAC
>NZ_JACJOQ010000590.1:0-2404 GCF_014695635.1 Coleofasciculus sp. FACHB-712
GTTGCTAAACAGGGGGTAACGAATAAAAACCCAGCCAGAACGATTCCTCCTCTTTTAGGGGCAAATTTAGCTGAATTAACCCAATGGGTGCTTGCTCAAGGACAACCGGCTTACCGGGGACAGCAACTGCATCAGTGGATTTATGAAAAAGGAGCGCGATCGCTTTCCGAAATTACTGTATTTTCTAAGCAGTGGCGCGACCAAGTAGCAGATGTCCCGATTGGACGCTCTACGATACATCATCGTTCTGTCGCTCCAGATGACACGGTGAAGTATCTGCTGCGGTTGGCAGATGGTCAAATTATCGAAACAGTCGGCATTCCCACAGAAAAGCGGCTCACGGTGTGCGTCTCTTCCCAAGTGGGTTGTCCGATGGCTTGCGACTTCTGCGCTACTGGGAAGGGCGGTTTTACCCGCAATCTCGCACGTCATGAAATCGTCGATCAGGTGTTAACGGTTCAGGAAGACTTCAAGCGACGAGTCAGCCATATTGTATTTATGGGGATGGGCGAACCTTTACTGAATACGGTAAATGTTCTGGGAGCGCTGGAGATACTAAATAAAGATGTGGGAATCGGACAGCGTTCGATGACACTCTCCACCGTGGGAGTACGCGATCGCATCCTCGATTTAGCGAAACATCACTTGCAAATCACCCTCGCAGTTAGCCTCCACGCACCCAATCAGGCACTTCGAGAAAAACTTATCCCCACGGCGCAGCGATATCCCCTGGAAGATTTGTTAGCTGAATGTCGGGAATATGTTCAATTAACAGGTCGCAGATTGACGTTTGAATACGTTCTGCTTGCGGGTGTGAATGACCTCCCCCAACACGCGAATGAACTTGCGTCTCGTCTGCGGGGATTCCAAACTCACGTCAATTTAATTCCCTACAATCCTATCCACGATGCTGACTATCAGCGTCCAGATTCCGGTCGAATTCAAGCTTTTGTGGCAGCTTTGAAAAAACAGCATATTGCTGTTAGCGTTCGCTACTCTCGTGGTTTAGAAGCCAATGCTGCTTGCGGACAACTTCGAGCTTCTAAATAATTCAGTAAAAGCAATTCTTTGAGGATTGCTTCTACAGACGACTTGCATCAAGACCGGGTGCGTATGCTTCGATTACTCTCCCGGTTCGAGAACAAGTCACCATCAAGTAGTCACAAGTACGGCATTGTGTCCGCGTTAGCTGGCTGCTAGAAATGTAATGCCGTTCACCCGGACTGCCACAGTTAGGACAGCGAATTGCTTGGACGAGCTGCATTGTTAAAGTTTTCATGTCAGTAAGTTTTTTAAAACAAGAGAATTGCTAGATTTGACCCCGATACCATCCGGTAAAAGTGTAGCTAAAGTAACAATTTAGCTACATACAATGAGTGAAAAATCAATTTACCTTTCTAGACTATTATGGCAACCTTTTTGATAATTATCCATAATCAATTGAATGATTTATATGAATCATTCTTTAGGAAGATGAGTCTCTCTAGCTTTGATCCCCATTGTGAACTTATGCAAATCAGGGATGTTCGCGCAGGGGCTTAACATCATTTGGATATTTTTGATATGCTGATTGTGTAAAGTTTGGTAGCTCTCTAACAAAGACTTATAGAAGTTATCAATACTTGCCCAAATCAAATTTACAGCTAAAATAAAATTCTCTAAGCAAATTTTATTTGGTCTTAATGTTTAACAATTTTTTTTGCATCGGTCTTTAGATATATTTAAATTTTCGCAAGATGGCTTGAGCGAGAAGCTGGGATCTGCGATCGCTCTGATAGAAAGTAAAGAATGCAAAAAGAAGCGATTTGCCCTCAAGAGCAAATCGCTAACCGTAAAGGATTGAAATTAAATCCGGTTGATCGCGCCTCCCATTAGAAGCACCTCCTCACTCCGGCTCCGGCTCCCCTCTCCGCACCCCCCTCTATCCCCCCGCAAGCAGGGGGAAGATAAGGAATAAATTTTTTTCACGGAGGGGCTGGGGGTGAGGTTCAAACCCAAGAACCGGGCAATTTAAAAAGTCAGTTGACGCGCCGTACTATCGTCAACGAAACGCTGTTCGCCAACACCGACTAGCTGCACGATGGTTTCACGGGTCGAGGGCGTCCAATTGCCTTCACGGGCGGCAATTTCAACCCTCGTTTGTTGCCCTTGGGAATCAACGCGGTAGGTTGTAGTGGCAAAGGCACCCGTTTGATATTCAAACGTATGCCCATCATCTTCATATAGTCTAAACTCGCCCTCTCCAGGCCAGATGCGGAGAGTGAGTTCGTCAATGAGACGCTCATCCGTGTATTGCATCACCGGCTGCATGGGGATAATCGCTCCCGCACGCACATATAGCGGCATTCGCTCTAACGGTGCATGCGCTAAGATATGCGTCGCGCCTTCGTAACGTTCTCCTGTC
>NZ_JACJOQ010000591.1:0-4985 GCF_014695635.1 Coleofasciculus sp. FACHB-712
CGCGTGTTGATTATGAAGCTAAAACGAACAACTTGGATTCTGATACTATTGGCGCTGAGTTTGGGGGGATTCGTTTATTTTTATGAAATTAAAGGTGCCCCCCAGCGAGAAGCTGCACAAGCAAAACAAAAGGAAATCTTTTCTTTTGAGAAAGACCAGATACAGGCTTTGACAGTTAAAAGTCAGGAACAAACCTTGAAGTTTGAGCGAGTCACGCAGGAAGCTGTGGACAAGACGAGTATTTCTCAATGGCAGATGAAATCGCCCAGCAACGTCCCAGCCAGCGATCCATCTATTTCATACCTGCTAAATTTACTGGTAGATGGCAAGAGCGATCGCACCCTCTCCATCTTCCCTAACCAGCTGCAAGAATATGGACTCGACAAACCCCAAGCTACGGTAGAAGTAAGGCTGAACAATCAGCAAACTCATCAAATAATTTTGGGGAAGCCTAACTTCAATAGTAGTTTCTTGTATGCTCAAATTGACCCCCCCGCACAGACCCCTCAGCAGGTAGAGGTGCTTTTAGTCCCGATAGACTTCGAGTATGGTGTAAAACGCCCTCTGTCCGAATGGAAAGCCAAGGAAGCGGTTAAAAAAGATAGTCCCGATAAAACCTCTGACAAAGCAACACCCTCTCAGTCACCTCAGCCGAGTCCGTCTTCTTCTCCAGCAAGTAAAAAAGATACTTCCAGCAAAAATTCTGACAAAGCAACACCCTCTCAGTCACCTCAGCCGAGTCCTTCTCCTTCCCCAGAAATTAAGAAAGATACTTCCGGCAAAAATTCAGACAAAGCAACACCCTCTCAGTCAAATAAACCTAGTCCCTCCCCCTCTCCAAAAACTACTAAAAACCAGCCTGCTGAAAAAGCAACACCGTCTAAGTCAGATAAGCCGAGTCCTTCTCCTTCCCCAGCAAGTCAGAAAGATACTTTAGACAAAAAACCAGACAAAGCAATACCCGCTAAGTCACCTCAGCCCAGCCCCTCTCCTTCACCAAAAAATAGTAAAACTGAGACTTCAAAAACCGAAAAGTCACCTCAGCCTAGCCCCTCTCCCTCACCATGAACAGCCCCACCGCAACGCTGCTAGTTTCCTGCCCCGATCGACGAGGATTGGTGGCAAAAATTGCTAATTTTATCTACGCTAATGGCGGTAATATTATTCATGCCGATCAGCACACCGATTTTGCGGCTGGGTTATTTCTCACCCGAATTGAGTGGCAGTTAGAAGATTTTAATCTACCGCGTGAGTTGATTGGCCCAGCATTTAACGCGATCGCGCAACCTTTACAAGCCAACTGGCAGCTGCACTTTTCCGACACAGTACCCCGTATTGCCATCTGGGTAAGCAAACAAGATCATTGTCTCTTTGACCTCATTTGGCGTCACAGAGCAAAAGAATTCTCCGCCGAAATCCCATTAATTATCAGCAACCATCCCGATTTAAAAGATGTAGCCGCTCAATTTGGCATCGATTATCATCACATTCCAATTACCAAAGAAACTAAATCACAGCAGGAAGCCAAACAATTAGAACTACTGCGGCAATACAACATTGATTTAGTTGTGCTGGCGAAATATATGCAAATCGTTAGCCCTGATTTTATCAGCCAATTTCCGCAAATTATTAATATTCATCACTCATTCTTACCTGCATTTGTAGGAGCTAATCCCTATCACAAAGCCTACGAACGCGGCGTAAAAATTATTGGTGCAACGGCTCACTATGTCACCACCGACTTGGATGCAGGCCCAATTATTGAACAAGATGTAGTGCGAGTCAGTCACCGGGATGAGGTTGACGATTTGATTCGCAAAGGCAAAGATTTAGAGCGAGTGGTATTAGCGAGAGCAGTGCGATCGCACTTGCGAAATCGCGTGCTGGTATACGGGAATCGCACAGTAGTCTTTGAGTAAGCAATATCTTACTCAAACACCATAATTTTGCTGTTTATTCCCAGATTGAGGCTTTTCAGGAAGACCGAATCTTGACTTCCGTTCTACATCTCCGATTCCTGTAGGATCGAAGCCAATCGGTACTTGATTCAATTCTGCTAATTTTTGGTCAACATAAAGAATAAACCGACTGGTTTCTGGGCGACTAAACTCATTCGGCTTTTCCGGTTCTGCACCAACTGTTGCACCAGTTGCTAAATAGCTGAGTACCTTATTTCTTAGAGAGACGTGTGCGATATATAAATCCCGGCTTGTCGTACTATTTTCATTTTGCCTAAAAATTCCCGGTAAATCGCCAAAAAATATTACAGAACCAGAGGCGACAATAAAGACGTTAATCACAGCATTATTGACTCTATCCCAGCCCTTTTTACTAATAAAGAACAAACAAATTCCTGCAACTAAAGCTGAAGCCGATGTCAAGGAAATTGAGACGTAGTATTGCTGGTAAAAAAAAGTCATAATAGTCGCGTATCGATGACTTCGTGCCTGAATTTCTTCAAATTGCTGCTTTAGCCTCGTTTTTTCATCTTCTGAAGCATTTTTTATTCCTTCACTAAGTGGAGTAAAATTCTGTGTAGCTCCCAGCCATTCATTTGCCTTTTTACTCGCAGACCATTGCATTGAAAAGTAACCAATGCCAATTAGCATTAGCAAGCTACTTGTGAGCAAGAGATGTCCCAAGAGAGTTGGTTGTTGATTTGCACCAGTTTCAAAATTTTTTAAAAAGAATTGCCAGAAACGGTTTCCTTTCTGCGTTGAAATTTTTTCTTCGTTTTGTTTGATGGAAGTTGCTTCTAGCTGTTGATTGTCTAACTTATTAGTTTGTGTCATTTTTAAAACCTCTGTAAAAGTATAAGGTATCGTGCTTAAGTTACCTGTTTAAACTTGTAAATTTTGTGTTAGAGGCGATTGAATTTTTCTCGCTCTTATACTGTACAAAAGATACGATCGTGTTCCTACAAGCGGTTTCCTGGCAACGTTTTGTGCCTGAAACTGTTACGCTGGTCGTTGCTTGACAACAGTTTTAACCTGGTTTAGGTAAGAAGTCTACTGCTAACGGTAAAGAATAAGCTTGCAGCAAGTTAGCTATCCAGATACAGGCAAGACCGATTGTGGTTGAATAAACAACCAGAAAGAGTAGGTAAGAAGTCTACTACCAAAGGTAAAGAATAAGCTCGCAGCAAGTTAGCTATACAGCTAGCCAGTGGCAGTGATGACTGCACTGTAAAGTTATGGGATGTCAGTACAGGCCAGGTTCTGCGAACCTTGCAAGCACATACTTATTTAGTACAGTCAATCGCTTTTAGCCCTGATGGTCGTACCTTAGCGAGTAGCAGTCACGACCAGACAGTAAAATTGTGGGATGTCAGTACGGGGCGCTGTGTCAGAACTTTGCAAGGGCACGCGAGTCAGGTTTGGGCACTTGCCTTTAGTCCCGATGGTCGCACCTTGGCGAGTGGCAGTGACGACCGAACGATAAAGCTATGGGATGTCCACACGGGTCAAGCTTTGAGAACTTTGTGGGGGTATACAAAT
This sequence comes from Coleofasciculus sp. FACHB-712, assembly GCF_014695635.1. Classification (NCBI taxonomy): domain Bacteria; kingdom Bacillati; phylum Cyanobacteriota; class Cyanophyceae; order Coleofasciculales; family Coleofasciculaceae; genus Coleofasciculus; species Coleofasciculus sp. FACHB-712. Next base: position 3,498 of record NZ_JACJOQ010000591.1, read on the forward strand.
CGAGTGCGGTCTGTTGCCTATTGACCTGGGAGTAAGATTCTAGCGAGTGGCAGTGGGGATTATACCGTGAGATTGTGGGATGTTTCGGACGGTAATTGCCTGAAAATATGCCGATACCAACTGGGTGTTGTCGGTTGCCTATAGTCCTGGGGGTAAGATTCTAGCAAGTGCTAGCTGCGATCGCACTGTGCGGTTGTGGGATGTTAGTAGCGGTGAATGTCTCCAAACCTTACAGGGATCTCCCAATTGGGTACTGTCAGTCGCGTTTAGTCCAGATAATCAAATTTTGGCGAGTAGTAGCGATCGCACTGTCAGGTTGTGGGATGTCAGTAGCGGTGAATGTCTCCAAACCATACAGGTGTCTACCAACTGGGTTTGGTCAGTTGCTTTTAATCCGGAAGCAAAGACTTTGGCGACTGGCAGTGGCGATCGCACTGTGCAGTTGTGGGATGTTAGTAGCGGTGAATGCCTGAAAGCTTTCCAGGGACATACCAATGGAGTTTGGTCAGTTGTCTTCAGTCCAGATGGACAAATACTCGCGAGTGCTGGGCAAGATGAAATGATTAAGCTTTGGGATGTAGCGACAGGCGAGTGCGTGAACACCTTGAGAAGTGAAAGACCCTACGAAGGTATGAATATTACTGGCGTTACAGGTTTAACAGACGCGCAGAAAGCGACCCTGAAAGCGCTGGGGGCAGTAGCGTTGGAATGATATTTTCCTCATCTTCTGCAATCCTGGGTGTAATTATATTCGCCTGTAACTCCGACTAGAAATGACTTTCTCCTAAATCGCCCTTGCCCCTCTGCCTGGAAAGCTCTGGTTTTCCGGATGGAGTGTCACAAGTTCGTATTTATATGAATAACTCCCGACGTTGATCCTTCGATTCGCTACATTGGTGTAGAACGCCATTTAGCATTCCGCCGCAAGCGGGAACCATTGTCAAAGTGGCAGCGTCTTGGAGGGTTAGGATGTTTTAACCCCTATATCCATCCATGACTCAATCGATTCCTGTATCCTGGTCAACAGCTGAAGCAACGGTTTCTCAAGCGCCGGTGCAACCTGAAAAACTGTCAAACTACGATCTAATTCTGCATTGTCAGGCGGGGCTGCGTCCTGACCGCGCTGCCTTTGCCGAACTTTTGCGCCGGTATCAGTCTCATGTCGATAAGATTTTGTACCATCTGGCTCCAGATTGGCAGGATCGGGCAGATTTAGCTCAAGAAGTCTGGATTCGGGTTTACCGCAATATTAAGCGGTTGCAGGAGCCAGTCAAGTTCCGGGGATGGTTGAGCCGGATTGCCACGAACCTGTTTTATGATGAGCTGCGTAAACGCAAACGGGTGTCTCATCCGCTGTCGTTAGATGCACCTCGCCTGATGGATGACGGCGAAATGGATTGGGAAATTGCATCTGACAATCCAAGTCCCGACGAAGACATGACGACGCGGGAATTTTATGAGCAGCTGCATGAAGCGATCGCCGATCTG
>NZ_JACJOQ010000592.1:0-4339 GCF_014695635.1 Coleofasciculus sp. FACHB-712
CTCTGCACAAGACTCAAAAGTTTACTATGTATCGCCCTCTGGCGCAGATTCTAATTCAGGAACTTTGTCTAAACCCTTTCAAAATATCCAAAAGTGTGCCAGTGTAGCGACGGCTGGATATACCTGTTTGATTCAAGGCGGGATTTATCGAGAAACTGTTATCCCCGCTAATTCTGGAACTGCCGGAAAACCCATTACTTTTAAAGCTTATCAAAACAAACAAGTAACAATTAGCGGTGCAGATCCGATCTCTAATTGGACTCTGCACAATCACCCCAGCGGAAAAGTCTACAAAGCAACAATGAACTGGGATTTAGGTGAAGGGAATAACCAGGTTTTTGTAAATGATGAAATGATGGTCGAGGCTAGATGGCCTAATATTAACAAAAACCCAGCACAAATTACCAGTAAAGACAAAGCGATCGCTGATGGTGGTTCAATTAACAACCCAAATGCTGCTGACAATTCACGAGTCGGCGGCACAATTTTAGATGAAGCTTTAAGTGACTTTCCTACTGGTTTTTGGAATAACGCCAAAGTCAATCACGTTCCTGGTCCAAATTGGGCACCCCATACCAGCACGATTACCAGTCACACCCCTAAAACTATTAATTTTAGCGACTATCAATATTATGCAAACTCTCTAGGCTATGCTCCAAAAGCGGGTAATTACTACTATATCTGGGGGAAGTATGAAGCTTTGGATGCACCGAAAGAATGGTTTAGAGATGCTTCGGGAAATTTATATTTATGGACGATAGATGGAAGCAATCCTGCAAGCAAACGTGTAGAAGTAAAAAAAAGGCAATGGGCATTTGAGATTAATAGTAAATCTAATATAAGCATAGAAAATATCAATATTTTCGCGGCAGGCATTCACTCAAATAATAGTTTTAATATTTCAATTAATCAAGTCAAGCTTTTGTATGGTTCTACTTTTGCAGTAATTCCCCATCTTTGGTATGACCAAGGAGCGCCAGCTATTTTATTGGGAGGAAATAATAACGAAGTAAAAAATAGCGAAATTAGGTATGCGGCAGGATCGGGAATTAGAATCGAAGGCAATTCGAGTAAAATTACTAATTCTATTATCCACGATACAAATTACTCCGGTACTAGCAGCGCCATCCATATTAAAGGCGCAGGCAATGCAATTATGTACAACACTCTATTTGATTTAGGAACTCCAGGCGCGATCAATATCAATGAATTGACGCAGGGCAAGGTGATGTACAACGAAGCATTTAATATGGGGCGGCAAAATAGCGACGGAGGTACGGTGCAGGCATGGGGACATGATGGCAAAGGGACTGAGATTGCCTATAATAAAATTCACGATAGTCAAGCAGAATACAACCCCAGTTTGCATTATTTTGGCAGCATGGGAATTTATTTAGACGGCAACAGTTCTAACTATGTAGTGCATCACAATGTTCTGTGGAATATTCCCAAGCATGGGATTGCGATTAACAGTCACGGCACTCCCTGTCTAAATACAAATAGGCAAGTGTATAACAACACTGTAGATGGAGAGATTTGGTGGGAACCGTCTCGATCTAATATGAAAGGCACTATCCTCAAAAATAATATTGCTAAAGAATTTAAAGATACCCAGTCCGCAGGGGGGATGACAGTGGAAAACAATATTGTCATGGAAAAAGATGCGGCGGGTCAAATCACTGTTCCCGATGTACAGTTTGTAAATAGAAGCAACCACGACTATCAACTCACTGCTACTTCTGCGGCTGTAGATAAAGGTGCGGTCATTTCTCCTTACACCAATGGATTTGTAGGGAAGCAACCAGATATTGGCGCTTTTGAATACAATAAGAAACCGTGGACGGCTGGTGCCGCGATCGCTCAAGAAGATTTGTCTGTGAAATAACATTCTCCGCACTGATAGGGCGGATATTCTTCGTTCAACGATTCGGCTTGCCAATCTCCTGTTCGCGAAGCGGCGCGTCAGCGCGAGCATTCGGAGCTAAAATCCCTCGGAACCTCAACCCCCAGCCCCTCGACCTCCACGGAGAGGGGAGAATAGAATATTGAACCCCTCCACGAAGAGCAGGGAGGGGCAGGGGTAGGGTTAGGTCGTACTCCTTGTCCAGTCTTCTCCACCAAGAACCCCCTCGATCCTCTCTGACTAAGGGGAACAAGGGGGTTACTGCTAATTACTTGTATCGTCTCGTTCAGGATCTGTTGAGAAAACCCTGAATTTGTTTCAGAGCATACGGAAGAATATTAAACCCTGCCCAGCCTGCTGCTGCGACAATTGGCAGCAAAACGATTAACACGCGCCAGTCAAACTCCATTGAAGTTTCCTCTCTTATTGCTTAAAGATTTTTGAACAATTCTCATATTTTATTTTTAGGCATCGGGGGACAGTTTGATACATCCCTTGACTTATCCAAACTCCCTAACTGTCCCAGACATCAATGGGGCGTCGTAAATCCCAGATCCGTCCCCTTGCCTGCATGAACCAAAGCCAACTTCTCGTAGCGCCTCGCGTGTTCGATCAGTTCTGCCGTCTCAGCCTCAGAAAGTTCGCGCACCCGCTTGGCAGGCATCCCCACCATCAGCGACAAAGGGGGCACGTCCTTCGTCACCACGCAGCCAGCACCGATAAGACTCCCAGCACCTACGCGCACGCCATCTAGCACCACTGCGCCGATGCCAATCAGGCAACCGCGTTCAATATGAGCCGAATGAATCACAGCGCGATGCCCGATGGTTACATGATCTTCCACAATGGTTGGCTTGCCGGGATCGCCGTGCAAAATCGCACCATCCTGAATATTTGTCCGTTCTCCAATTTCAATGCGTTCTACATCTCCTCGCACCACAGCCCCGAACCAGATGCTGACCCCTGCACCAATCTTTACCCAACCCATGACAACGGCATTCGGGGCGACAAAGGCAGCTAAGGAGAGATCGGGGCTAGGCCAATAGGAATTATCGGCACCGAAGGACGGGTTTAAATTACTCACAAGATGTGCTCAGTGACTCCACAAAATAACCACACTCTTTATGGTGAGGGCGAAGCTTCACCTACACAGATATAATAAAGCCACTGGCACCGTTGGACAGATACATAGAATGCCGATACACACTCCATGATGAATCCAGGCTTACAGTACCCGATCTTTGGGCCGGAGATTCACTGCCCCCATTGCCGCCAAACGATTCCGGCCTTGACGCTAACGGATACTTATCTGTGTCCGCGTCATGGTGCCTTTGAGGCAGATCCGAAGACTGGTGAACTGATTCATTTACAGTCTGGGCGTCACTGGCGTCGGTGGAGTGATGAATGGTACCGGCAGCACACCCATCCGGATGGGATTCGGTTTGAGATTCACGAAGCCCTAGACCGGCTGTATACTCAAGGCTACCGAGCGACGCGAGTCATTATTGCCAGTCGTTATCGGGAGTTAATTAGTGCTTATCTGGAACGCAGCACCCCTTGGCGGGGGCAGTCAGATCCGCCGAAACCCAGGCTGTACGGATTGCCAGTGGAATTTAGCCCGGAACCGGAAGAAGAACCCTGCTGGGAAGTGATTAATTTCGATTTGGAAAAAGAACCGGGTATCCCTGTGAGATATCCTTATTTTCGGTTGTTTGAATAATTTCGTTCGTGATTAGTCATTTGTGATTAGTCATTGGTCATTTGTGATTAGTTATTGTCAATTGGGTAAAGACTGGCAGACGATCGCGAAAGACTAAACACTAAGGGCTAAAGACTGATCGCAAAGGACAAAAATCATGCATCATGTTTCGATCCGCACCGCAAATATTCATCGCGCGATCGCTTTCTACGAACATCTGGGATTTACTGTCTGCGAACGCTTCACCGCCGGGATCACCCTTGCCTGCTGGATGGAGGGTAGTCTCGGACGCATTGAATTAATCCAGATTCCGCAACCGAAACCCGCCCCTGACGCTTTTGGAGATGAGCATTACGTCGGGTACTACCATTTGTCTTTTGATATCACCGATACCGCATCTGATTTGCCGAGTTGGTTAAATTCTTTAAAAGAACGCTTTGATGAGGCAGCACAGACTTCTCCAGAGCAGTTTTTTCCCCTGAAGGTACTTTTAGAGCCAACGCAGCAAATGATCGGCTCAAGCGTCTACGAAGTCGCTTTCATTGCCGATACCGACGGCTTACCCCTGGAATTTATCCGCGTTTTGAGCAGCAGCGGCTCGGCAAATTAAGTGTTATTAATTGGGGAAATGATGTTGTAGGGTAGCCCCTGCAACATCATTTTTTGATTTCGCAATGTCCTGACGCGCAGATGCGATCGCTTATACACCTTGCGATCGCAGATTTTCTGAATCTCAG
>NZ_JACJOQ010000593.1:0-8191 GCF_014695635.1 Coleofasciculus sp. FACHB-712
AAGCGATGCAAGATTGTGGTGGACAAGTTTAGGAATCGGGTTGCTCATTATGTTGATGATGTGATGGAAACGGCTTGTGGATTGCACAACTTCCGTCTCAGCTATCGCTAGCTGGTGACACTTAGGGTGAAAGGAATAGAAACATCCCACTTTTCTCTACAACCTCTTATTTCCGATTAAGTTTATTACAGATATCACTACTCAAGCGATCGCTATCTTACAAAGTGTCCCTGGAATGACGATGGCACACCACAGGGATTTCAAGAGCGCTAATCCAATTATGCGGCTGAGGGACGGGACGGCGGTGAGAACGTGGAAGAACTTAGCAGGAGTTGACCACGTTTTCTTAGCCGATGCCAATGACCGAATGATTTACGGCGGTTATGTGGGTTGGATTCATAGTCAAGGATTAAACGAAGCGATCACCAGAATTAGAAAAGACTTTACTTGAGATAAAACACGCGATCGCTATTGTGATGCCTTCCTCTGGGCATTGGGGTATCCCTACTGAGGCAAGTTCTCTCTGTGGAAACCACGTTCATCGGGTGCGCCTATCTTACTGGCTTCCAGGGTGCTAACTGGATAACGGGTTTCCACCGGAGCTGTCATGGAGATATTGTTAGAGCTGATGTGGCGATAGAGAGGGTCAAAAGCTCTATTGGCTGCCATTGACAGTTCTCCTGAATAGCGAACTGTGGCAGAACGGTATGCTGGATATTGTTTGACCTCAATTTGCCCTTCTGGTGTTGGAGGTGGAAATCCTTCTGGCAAGGGAGCGGCGATCGCGCAGAACGTCTCATCAGTGTTATCCGAGATTTACCAGATAATATTCGCTACAGACTAGCATTAGAAAACGACGAATACGCTTATAGTGCTACCGAAATTTTAGATATTTGTCGCGCCGCCGCAGTACCAATAGTATTCGACGCGCACCATCATGTTATTCACGAAAAACTAGATAGTTACGAACATCCTAGCGTTGGCGAAGTATTAGCACAAGCACGTACAACTTGGCCTGTTCCAGAATGGCAACTCGTCCATATTTCCAATGGACGCGAATCTTTTAACGACCCGCACCACAGCGATTTGATTACCGTGATGCCAAGCGCTTATCGCAACGCACCGTGGATCGAAGTTGAGGCGAAACTCAAAGAGGAAGCGATTGAAAAGTTGCGTGTAGAATGGATTAGTAGGGCTTGCTGAAAAAGTCTTTATCGCATAAGTCAGAAATCGCAAACCCTGGACTACAAAACCTTACCAACAAAAGTTAGTAAGCAAATCATCCGCTGATTAGATTCAGCATAAAGCCCGCCAATAATTAAACTTAACAGTGGAGTGGCTGATGATAGCTGTAAAAAATATGCCATCCTTTCAGGGTTTGACGATTCTAGCCGATTTATCACCAAGCCCAGGTTATACGCGCGGTTTTAGTTACTGTGTGAAAATTACTAACCAAGAAAAGTATCCAGACTATTGGCTATTCTTACAAATTAGTTCGGCAAATCCTAATCTACCCCCCAGCCCTTATATATTGATTCAACCAGGAGAATGCGTCCCAGTCAGTGGGTATAGACCCATTGCAACAATCTTAGCAATTGCTAAAAATAAAGTCCAGCCTAAAGACTTAGAAAATAGTAGCGCTGAATTGGAAGTTTGGCCACTATTTTCTAAGTCAACGATACTTCAAAACATTAACCTCCAAAATGCGCTGATTAAAGGTACTCCAACTATTAAGCCACCAAGCGAGGTACCCGTGATATACAGTAAGGTAGAAGATAATTTTCAAGTCAAGTCGCTTAATTTGGACGGTTTACAGCTATCTCTAGTTAAGCAAGACAGGCAACTAGCCCTCAACTGGCTTGTTTTTCTGGTAATCGGAATAGCAATACTAGGATGGATAATTATTTCCAGAAGAAGAAAAAAGTAAATGGTAAGCCGCAAATGACTAAAATTATGGGGAGCGGGCTAATTATTTTAGTTAGTGCATTGAGTGCAATTGCTTTTCCCTTTACTACTTATGCCGCCACACTATTCACGTTCGGCATTGCTCACATTGCTATTGAATTACGCTATATCGATAGCCGTTTCCATCAGAATTTAAATAAAACACTTGAGTGGCGTTTGCTGCAATTAGTACTATTAATTGCTTTAGTACGCTGTTGCGCTATCTTTGGGCTAATTAGCATTCAGTTAGCTCCTTTGTTGGAACTATTCGGCGGATTAGGATTAGTTTTAGTCGCTACTCACCACGTTTACCGACAGAATTGGCAATTGGGGACACTTGGTTTAGCTGTTAGCTGTTTAAGCGGTATTGGGATTATCAAAGACCCGATTTCTACCTTAGTTATACTGGCGCTTGTTCACAATTTAACACCAATAGCATTTATTTTAGAACGACAACGTACTAAAAGATTTCGCACGTTATTAATCTGCGGACTTGTGTTTGGAGCAATACCAATAGGAATTATTAGTTTAAAACTTTTAGGGATAATAAATTTTCCCCTTGAAACAAACACCCATTATTTAAATGCTTTTGTTGCACCATTATGGCAACATTTATCAATTGCTTATCCATTGTTTTCGGCTGCTACTTTTCTCCAATGTATGCACTATGCAGCGGTCATCGGCTTATTTTCGCGGTGGACGAAAGAGGACGCAGAAACATTCTTATCCTGGCTTCCATCTAAAAAATTCTACTGGTTGGTGGCTGGGATATCGGTTTATTTTTTAGTAGCTTTTCAGCATTCGTTTGCACTTACTCGCGCTTTCTATGGCATTGCAGCAGCTATTCATGCTTGGTTAGAAATTCCATTATTATTGCTATTACCCCTGCCAATAATAAAACAGAAGTCCGCAGCTATAGGAAGCGAGATTAGCACCGAAAGATAAGCCGATGTTCCATCGCCATGAATAACCAATTGCCCATCGGTACATTAAACCTTCAACAAGCGCGACACCAGTTTCGATCAACAGGGAACGCATCGGGAAACTTAAATACGGTGATAGTTCGATAAACAGCTTCCATGCTATAGGATGAGTGATTGATGTGGCAGCACCAGCAATTATTGCTAGCCTTCGCCAGTCTTTTTTTCTAACTTGAGCGCAGATGGCGACAAATAAGCTCTCGATCGCAATCGAAACAATCAGTGCAATTAGTTCCTCTGAAGCGAAAAACATAGCGAAATAACTGAATTAGTTCTGGAAAGGATAGCACAAGCTGCGAAGCGCTCGTTTTTGCGAGAGTTATATCAGAAGGGAAAAGCACAAAAACAAGGGTTTGAGCAATTTAGGAGAAGTAAAACTGGCGTCTTTTCAATTTAGGAAAAAAGAAAAATTTCTTAACCCGCTAATTGAAATTTGTTAGCTGTGATAAATGAGTTTTAATGTTTATCGCAACTGCTATTAGAAATGCTCGTAAAAGGCATCAATGTGCTGTCTTTGAGTCTCTATATTAGGAAGGATGTTATTTCAGGAGCCACATCTTTAAAGTAAAAAAAGTAACGCTCTTTCACACTCATGCCAGAAGGGCCAGAAGTCAGACGGTTTGCCGATGCCTTAGATCGGGCACTTGGGGGCAAACCCATCGTGTCATTCAAAGCACGGACAAAGACAGCTTTATTTTGGGAAAAAGAGCATCCCGGTGTTTTACTCAACAAGCGTATCGAACGAGTCCTCTCGCACGGCAAGCACCTAGTTGGCTTAATTGAAGATGGTTACTACTTCCATTCCCACCTGATGATGTGGGGAAGCTGGGCAATTTTAGATCATCCACCCCAAGAAATAGATCGCCGCGAGCGATCGCGTATTGTCGTACCCGATGCCTGTGCCATTCTCTACTCCGCCCCAATTTTCGATTTAGGCGCGGGCAATCCCTTTGAAATCGTCGAAAACTTACGCACTCTCGGTACAGATATCCTACCCTATCCAGACGAAAAGCCCTTCAATGCGCCTGTGTTCCTACAAAAGCTGCTGACACCCGAAAATAGCGATCGCACCATTGGTGCAGCCTTACTCGACCAACAAATTGTTGCCGGAATTGGAAACTACCTGAGAGCCGAAATACTATTTGATTGTCGCCTCGATCCGTGGCGAAAAATTGCCAATTTGACAGCATCGGAACTAGAACGCCTAATTCATTCAATTCCCTTAATGGCTCAACGCGCTTACATTACAGGTGGCTTCACCGTATCAGATGAAGCGCGTACACGTCTGCAAAATAACCCCTCCCTCGTCTACACACCTGGAAGCGAGTACGGCACAAGGCACTACGTTTTTCGCCGCACTAACCTGCCTTGTTTAGAATGTGGCAACGCAATCCGCCAACTTCGTCAAGTTACCCAATCGGATGAAGAAGGAGACAAAACCCGAATAATTTACTTTTGCCCTACCTGCCAGAGGACAAACGTGGAGCTGAAAAAAACAAAAAGCAAGCGAAAAGTGGTTGCCACAGGGGAGAAAATTATCGAGGTTCAGGCATGACTAAAAACCCCAATTTAACACCCCCCAACGTCGAAAATGAAATTAACTTTAATCAAAATCCAGAGTTAAATCTTGAAGCTTTAATAGATTTTGCTGACGTAGCTGAAAAAGTTGGAGCAACAACAAAACGTTTGACAAAAGCCTCCTTGTTGGGAAGCTATTTTACCTCACTGTCCGATAACGATTTAGTACTGGCGGCACGGTACTTTTCCGGTTATATATTTCCCTTACGAGACCAGCGTACTATTAATATAGGTGGAGCGGCTTTGCTAACAGCGATCGCCGCCGTAAGTGAGCAAGAAAAATCAGTCCTTCAAGAACGATTAGTCAAACTTGGCGACCCCGGTGACGTAACGGAGGAAGCATTTACCAATAATCCCCAACGTTCACAGCAGCAACCAATTCTCACCCTTGATTCCTTATCCAACCAACTCGAACAATTAGCAGCGACAACAGGAACCAAACGCAAAACCGAACTGGTTATAGAGTTGTTGAAAATGGCAACACCTCTAGAAGCAAAGTATATCGTCAAGCTGTTAGCAGGCGATTTGCGTATTGGACTGAAAGAAGGTGCCGTTGAAGATGCAAGCGCTCGTCTTTTTCAAATTGAGGTTTCCAAGGTACAGTGGGTCAATATGCTCATCGGAGATATTGGCGAAACTGCCTTGCTAGCAAGGCTAGGAAAACTTGACGAAGCCCAAATGCGGCTATTCCACCCGATTAAATTTATGTTGGCATCTCCCGCCGACGATTTAACGGAAGTTGCCAAACAAATGCCTGATGGATTTGCGGTTGAAGACAAATATGATGGCATTCGCGCCCAAGTTCACATTGCCCCTCACCTAGACGAAGACAACTCAATTTTCCACGGCACGGTTCGCAATGGTAAGCGTGTTGCTATTTTCTCCCGGACACTCGATGAAATTACCGCCAGTTTTCCTGATTTAATCGAACCGCTTGCCACTATCAAATTAGACTCAAAAGATAGCGATGAATCAGCCGATTTAATTTTAGATGGGGAAATTGTCCCCATCCAAGGAGAACGCATCCTCCCCTTTCAGGAACTACAAAAACGCTTGGGACGCAAGAAAGTTTCGGACGAATTACTTGCCGCTGTTCCTGTTGCCTTCATCGCTTACGATGTCTTGTATGCTTGCGGGCGCGTCCTGATTAACGAACCCTTTGTAAAAAGGCGAAGTCTTCTTGAATCACTTCACCTCGATACTCAAAGAGTACGCTGCGGACTTTCCCATCAAGTCAGCGATATTTCTGGCTTAGATGCAGAATTCACGGCAGCGAGGGCAAGAGGCAATGAAGGCTTGATGGTAAAAGATTTGAATTCAACCTATAAACCCGGTAGAAGGGGACGCGATTGGTTGAAAATCAAACGCGCAATGGCGACACTAGATGTTGTTGTCACAGCCGCCGAGGTGGGAAATGGCAAACGGCATCGTTTCCTCTCAGACTATACCTTTGCCGTCCGCCAGAGCGAAACCGAGCCAACGCTGTTAAATATCGGTAAAGCCTATTCAGGGTTAACGGATGGGGAAGTCGCTGAACTGTCCGATTGGTTTCGCGCCCACACGTTGCAAGAATTGGCGCATGGGAAGGTGTGTATCGTGGAACCGCGCATTGTTTTGGAAGTGACGTTTGACCGCGTGCAATCCTCAGAGCGGCACAATAGTGGTTATGCACTGCGGTTTCCTCGTATTGTGCGTGTGCGAAATGATAAACCTCCTGAAGAAATTGACACCCTGGAGACGGTACGCCGTTTGGCTGCAACTCTGTCTTCTGAACCAGTAACGAACGATTCCGAAGCATTTGTTGACTCTGCCGTACCCTTGGGGAACGCCTCAACCCCCTTTAGCGGGGAGAGCAATCAGATATCTGATGTTGTTGAATTAGGAAACAATATCAACCAGACACCAACCCTAGAAGCAGCGCGTGATACGTTTAAACCTTTTGTTGAACGCATCCAACCAGATAAGTCTGTCGTCGTGCTGCACGACTCGGATGCTGATGGCGTGACGGCGGGAGTTGTGTTGCAGCTAGCGTTGTCACGCACTGGATTTCAGAATGTGACGCTGGTTGCACCGAATCGCGATCGCAATGCTTGGACTCCTGCCAACCGAGAACGAGTCATTGCTGCTGCACCCGATAGTTTATTCGTTCTCGATTTGGGCAGTCAATCGGAACCCGTGATTGCTGGCGTTCCCACCTGCTTTATCGATCACCATCGCCCCGAAGGGGTTCCGCCTGGTGATATCCTAATTAGTGCCTACACCTGGGAACCCATCCCCAATACATCACTGCTGGTTTGGGAGTTGTGTTCGTCACTAACGGATGTATCCGATTTAGACTGGATTGCCGCAATTGGTACAGTTAGCGATTTAGGTGAAAAAGCTCCCTTTGAGATGTTGGCAGTTGCTAAAAGTCGGTACACTGCCAAGTATTTGAAAGAGGCATCTGCTCTGATTAACTCGGCACGCCGGGCTTCCCAGTACAATCCAGAAGTAGCAGTAAGAGCATTGCTGACTCATGATAATCCGCGATCGCTAGTTAACTCCAGCACACAGGAAGTCGAACAATTAAGGGAATCGCGGAAAGAGGTGCAGGCGGCGATGGAACAAGCCAAGAAAGCCGCACCCGTCTTTTCTGGCAATGTCGCTTTGGTGCGGGTTAACTCACCTTGTCAAATTCATCCACTGATTGCCCAAAGCTGGCGTACAAGGTTGCCCAAGTATATCGTCATGGTTGCAAATGAGGGATATATTCCTGGGCGCGTCAACTTCAGTGTAAGAACTGCATCGGGAATCAATGTGCTGGATTTTTTGAAAAATGTGGACTTGTCACCAGGAGAGGGAAGCTACGGTCACGGACATGATAGTGCATCTGGGGGCAGCTTGCCTGTTGAGCGATGGAATGAGTTGCTAACTTCCCTTGGGTTTGAGACTAAGGCATTTTAGCTCCTTGTATTTTCCTTCTAACGGCTAAGTAATACTCACAATCTTGAACCCAATTTTAAGCAATTTAATGCAGCAAACAGTCAAATAGTTGGTTAGATGCTCTAGAGCAAAATATCTAAAGGGGTAGATTCTTATTTCTTCGCTTTCCAAGTGCCGCCATAGACATAGAACGGGTTGTTTTGACTCACACTATCCCAACAATGGCGACAAACAAAGCTCCATTGAGCTGACTCGTCATATTTTACCCGGTAGAGTACTGGCTCCAGTCGCTGGCAAAGCGTACACGGTTTTTGACGCGCTCGCATCATCACTCCAATACCCAAATTCCTTGTCAGAACCCATCAAGAACCCTTCTGATTTTGAGAGCGAAAGCATCCAGAAACGAACTCCCGTTGTTTGATATGTTTGGTTTTGCGCCCACTTACACGCTCGCGCCACATCCTAAAGCTAGACGCTTTCATTTGGAGCCGCATTAGAGCAATCACTTGTTTTTCCTGAAGACTAAACTGTTGTTCGATTGCCTCAAAGGGTGTGCGGTCTTCCCACGCCATCTCAATAATGCGATCGAGGGTTTCAGAATCGAGGTCGGGGAGATTCATTGCAACGAAGTCAGAAATACGGTTGAGTACATACTAGACCTCTTGCACGAATCAGCTAACCAGAGCTAGCTCAAAGTTGATGATGCCTGCGAGTAGATGCACTCGGCGCGTAAAGTGCCGCCGTCGATTCCGATAGCGCTCAGCCAA
>NZ_JACJOQ010000594.1:0-7214 GCF_014695635.1 Coleofasciculus sp. FACHB-712
TGTGCGGTATTACAGGTTTTTGGGACACATCCTGCCAAAAAAGCGCATTGCAGATGCAGGCGATCGCGCAGAAAATGTCAAATACCCTACTCCATCGAGGGCCAGATGACGGCGGAGTATGGGTGGATGCTGCATCTGGGATTGGTTTTGGGCATCGGCGACTGGCGATTGTAGACCTTTCCCCAGAAGGACATCAGCCGATGGTGTCTGCAAGTGGGCGCTATGTAATTGTATTCAATGGCGAGATTTATAACTTTTTAGAATTGCGGCGAGAATTGGAACGGCTAGGACATCGGTTTCGCGGTCGTTCCGACACAGAGGTGATGCTGGCTGCTTTCAGCGAGTGGGACGTGGAACCAGCAGTCAAACGTTTTAACGGGATGTTTGCCTTTGCGTTGTGGGATTGGCAAGAGCGAGTTTTACATTTAGGGCGAGACAAACTAGGCGAAAAACCCCTCTATTACGGCTGGATAAATGGAACTTTTTTATTTGCATCTGAATTAAAAGCTCTCAAGGCTTATCCTAATTTCGAGGCTGAAATTAACCGGGATGCCTTAGCCTTGTTTATGCGGCATAACTACATCCCAGCACCCTATTCCGTCTATAAAGGTATTTACAAGCTACCCCCTGGCACTCTTCTAAGTTGGAATGGGGGTGCGACTCGTTCTCCTACCGTACCCTATTGGTCTGCCAAGGAAGTTGCTGAATCGGGTATTGCTAACCCTTTCACAGGTTCAAAGTCGGAAGCAGTAGAACAGTTGGAAGCTTTGTTACAGCAAGCAGTACAGCTGCGAATGGTGGCAGATGTGCCCTTGGGTGCTTTCCTGTCAGGGGGCATCGATTCTTCGACTGTAGTTGCCTTGATGCAGCTGCTTTCCAGCCAACCAGTGAAAACATTTACCATCGGTTTTGATGAAGACGCTTTCAATGAAGCAGTTTATGCCAAGGCTGTCGCTAAGCATCTAGGTACAGACCATACAGAACTGTATGTGACACCGGAGGAAGCACTAGCAGTTATCCCCAAGCTACCGATGCTTTACGATGAACCCTTCTCCGACTCATCCCAGATTCCTACCTTCTTAGTGTCTCAACTTGCCAGACAGCAAGTTACCGTTGCCCTTTCCGGAGATGGGGGCGATGAACTGTTTGCTGGCTACAACCGCTACTTCTGGGGTGCCAAGATTTGGCAGCAGATTGGCTGGATACCACCAAGTTGGCGGCAGGTTGCAGCGAGTGCATTAACCCGCTTATCCCCTCAGTCTTGGGATCGGGGCTTTACACATTTTGATAGCCTACTACCAACTCAACTCCAGCAACGCCATCCAGGAGACAAACTGCATAAGCTGGCTGAGATTTTGGCAGTGCCTCATCCCGACGCCATGTACAAAGGTCTAGTTTCTCACTGGGAAAACCCCGAAGCTGTAGTCATAGGTAGCTGCGAACTACCGACAATCTTAAGCGATGCCTACGGTTCGGACTCTGTCCTACGTCAACACTGGACGCACCTACCATCCTTTATTCAGCGAATGATGTACCTCGACACTGTCACCTATCTACCGGACGATATCCTTGCTAAGGTAGACAGGGCGAGTATGGGTGTGGGTTTAGAAGCCCGCGTACCGCTGTTAGATCATCGGCTGGTCGAATTTGCTTGGCGCGTGCCACTGTCTATGAAAATTCAGAATAAGCAAGGTAAATGGCTGTTGCGCCAAGTTTTGTGTAAGTATGTGCCAAGTAACCTGATCGAGCGTCCCAAAATGGGCTTCGGCGTTCCAATTAAACGCTGGTTGCGCGGTTCTTTACGAGACTGGGCAGAGGAACTACTTTCTGAACAGCGACTGCGGGATGAGGGTTTTTTCAATCCAGAACCGATTCGCCAGAAATGGAAGGAGCATCTTGCGGGCGATCGCAACTGGCAATACTATCTTTGGGATGTCCTGATGTTCCAAGCCTGGTTAGATGCCTGACACTCTTTATCTAAATTCCTTATCAAAACTTGATAAATGTTAAGTCAGTAATTGCTCCAGTTACTCTGCCCCTAAAAATAAACTATTGGAGGTTATAAATGTCTAATTTAGTTAGACCACTCCGTAAAATTCTGTTATTGGAAATTAATGAAGTTCCGTGGCAGCTTATCGATAGATTCAAAACTGATCCACGCTTTCCTCATATCAGAAAGTTTTTT
The DNA here is from genome assembly GCF_014695635.1 of Coleofasciculus sp. FACHB-712. Taxonomy (NCBI): domain Bacteria; kingdom Bacillati; phylum Cyanobacteriota; class Cyanophyceae; order Coleofasciculales; family Coleofasciculaceae; genus Coleofasciculus; species Coleofasciculus sp. FACHB-712. Next base: position 2,186 of record NZ_JACJOQ010000594.1, read on the forward strand.
GACAACGCTAAAACTTACACTACGTTAGCAGTTGATAGCGGTGAACTCTCACCTTGGGTTACTTGGCCTTCATTTTATCGGGGTATGAGTAATCAAGAGCATGGAATCAAAAATTTAGGGCAAGATCCCCGTACTTTCAAAGGTAAGCCACTCTGGGAGGACTTTCGCGAACTTGGTCTAAGTATTGGTATCTGTGGTTCTTTACAAAGTTGGCCTCCTAGCGATCCAGGTGAGGGTGGATTCTACATTCCCGATACTTTTGCTCACGACGAAAGGTGTATTCCCAGATATATTGAGCCTTTCCAAAAATTTAACCTGGGGCAAGTTGCCAAAAACGGTCTTGTTGTCAAAAAAGATAGACTGATTTCTAAAGATTTATCAGGTTTATTAGCTTCTGCACCTAAACTTGGTATTTCCAGGAGTACCATCATACAAATCGCCAAGCAGCTTTGTATGGAATGGATTGACCTACCACGTGTTGCACGTCGATCAACTTTCCAGACTATCCTTTTATGGGATATATTCAAATCTCTCTATAACGCCCATAACCCACCCGCATTTTCTACATTTTTTACGAATCATGTGGCTAGTGTAATGCACCGCTACTGGCACCATATTTTTCCTGAAGAATTTGGCGATCGCTACCTCACTCAACCCAAGATCCATGCGGCTACCATGATTTTCGCTCTTGAAATACTTGACAAAATATTGGCTGATGCCATGCAATTGTGCAAAGTAAATCCAGAAATAACTTTAGTCTTTGCCACCAGTATGGGGCAAGCCGCAATTCATCGGGATGAATATCAAGGGTTTTCATCGGCAATTTCAGATATCCCCAAATTTATGGGTGTATTTGGCTTACAAAAAACAGATTACAAGCAACTTCTGGCAATGGTGCCGCAGATTGCTGTAGAAATTCCCGACCCAGAAGTAAGATACCATCTCATTCAAAAGTTGAATAACTGTTACTCTATGAGTGGGAAGCCACTATTCAAGGTTGAAGAAATCACTAGTAGCCTTAGTATTACTATTAGAACGCCTCCTGCTATAGACATTAAATTAAAAAAATTTATTTATAAGAATAAAAATGGAGAAAGTATTGATTTAAGTTGGGAATCAGCAGGCATTACAATGCATCAAGTCGAGGCGGGCACAGCCTACCATATACCAGAAGGTATAATGGCGGTATTCGGTTGTGGAATTGTACCACAGGACTCACGACAAGGAATTAAGGCTTCATCGTGTAAATCTCTACTACTTAAACTTGCCTTTGAAACTACTGACGTAAAAAGTGCGTATACCCTCTTATGAAGCAGGAGCATTGCTTGAAAGCTACAACAAATGATTGATTATAATCTATAGGTATCAAGCTGAATACGCCAAGTAAGGTGTATATCAAAGGTACTGTAGTTTGGTATTAGAACGGCTAGCAAATTAAAATATTTCAAAACGTGGAATAGAAATTAGTTGGTAATACTAGGATGGGATAAATGGTGTAGGAATGAAACATTTTCTAAAAGATTTCTGAGTCGCTAATATAAATTGTTAGCTTTGTAGTTATGGAATTTGCTAAGTGCGTGCCACTGACAATTAAAATTAAAAAAAGTTAGGGTACATAACTTTTGCCGCAAGTTTTATGTAAGTATATGCCTCGGAACTTGATTGAGGAAACCAAAATGGGCTTTGGTATCTCGATTAAATGCCGGTTGCCAGAGTTCTGTGTGCCACTGGTGAGAAGCATTGCTTTGAGAACAGCGATCGCAGCATTAGGGTTGTTTCAATCCTCAACCCATTGGTCAGAAACAGAAGAAGCATCTATCGGGCGATCGCAAGCTGGCAATATTGTCTATGGGCTGTCCTAATGTTCCAGGCATGGTTAGATGACTAAAGGCAGACCGACCCGGTTCTAAACATCAAAGAGAAGCAAGTATCATGAGCGATCGCAAAGCGTTTAGGCAAACAAATCGCATTGCCGTCATCGGTCTTGGTTATGTTGGTTTACCTGTTGCCTTGGCGTTTGCCAAAAAGTTCCCCGGCACAATTGGCTTTGATAGTAATGTCGAGAAAGTCAAGATCCTCATGCAGGGCATCGATCCTGCGCGTCAAGTCAGCAATGATGACTTAAAAACCTCCAATCTCCGGATCTCCACTGCGATCGCCAACCTCGCCGAAGCAAATTTTTTTGTAGTCGCCGTACCAACGCCAATCGATCGTAACCACCGACCGGACTTAACCTGCCTGATCCAAGCTTCTGAAACAATTGGCAAAGTGCTACAACCAGGAGCAGTAATCGTATACGAATCCACTGTGTATCCGGGAGTAACAGAAGATATTTGTGGGCCGGTCTTAGCAAAGGTATCAGGCTTACAGCAGGGTATAGATTTTAAGCTAGGTTACTCACCAGAGCGGATCAATCCGGGCGATCGCGTTCACACCCTAGAAAACCTGGTCAAAGTCGTAGCTGGGGAGGATGCCGAAACCCTGGAACGGGTTGCCAATGTCTACGGCAGCATCATTGACGCAGGCGTTTACCGCGCCCCTTCCATCAAAGTAGCTGAGGCAGCCAAAGTTATCGAGAACACTCAACGAGACTTGAACATTGCCTTGATGAACGAGTTAGCCTTAATTTGCGATCGCCTAGGCATCCGTACCTGGGATGTTTTGGCAACAGCCAAAACCAAATGGAATTTTTTGCCCTTCACACCTGGACTCGTCGGGGGTCATTGCATTGGGGTCGATCCTTATTACCTGACGACTAAAGCAGAAGAGCTGGGGTATCATCCTCAAGTCATCCTAGCCGGTCGCCGTATCAACGACAGCATGGGTACATACCTAGGACAGCGCCTAGTCAAGCTTTTAGTTCAGGCTAATCTGCCCATCAAAGGGTCGCGAATTGGGATTCTAGGGCTAACGTTTAAGGAAAATGTGCCAGACCTTCGCAATAGCCGAGTGCCAGATATTGTGGCAGAGCTGCAACAATTTGGTGTAGAGCCACTCGTACATGACCCCTTGGTCGATCCCGATGAAGCACAGCGCTACTACAACATTGACCTTGTCCCTTGGCAAGCCTTATCCGATCTGGAGGGACTGATCCTTGCAGTCAGTCATCAAGTCTACCTAGACATGCCCAGCGCTCAACTACTCACTTGTCTGCGCTCAGGTGGAGTATTAATGGATGTCAAATCGGTTCTTGACCCTGCTACATTACCATCCACTATCCATTATTGGAGTCTTTAGAGTATATCTGTAAGGCGCTAATTATCTTGTAGTGGCGAAGCATTCAACTGGGAATGAATCGATAGAACCCTGTTTTTCCCTAAGATTGTTAGCTCTGAAGAGAGCCACTACCAAGACCAGATATAAGCTGGGCGAATTGACTTATAGACAACCTTATTAGTATTGGTTTCACTATCAAGTTTATATATTTCCATACCTGCATATAAACTAATTGATAAAACTAGGGTGAGATTAAGTTGTGTGGAAAACAAAAATCGCCTGAAAATTTTGCTAGTTGCTAATACGGGCTGGTATCTTTATAACTTCCGTCTGCCTCTAGCTAGATTTTTGCGTCTTCAGGGAATCGAAGTCGTTTTAGTTTCCCCTTGGGATGCCTACGTCGAAAGGCTGGAAGCAGAAGGGTTTCGTTGGATTCAACTGCGGCTGAGTCGGCGGAGTATCAACCCTCTAGTAGAACTCTTAACCATTGCTCACTTAACATACATTTACCTTCGTGAGAAGCCCTCCGCTGTCCATCACTTTACAATTAAATGCGTTCTGTACGGAACGATTGGTGCAAAGCTCAGTAGAACGAGAGCAGTTGTGAATGCTGTAACCGGCTTGGGCTACATCTTTATTAGCACCGAGTGGAAGGCTCGTATTTTACAACCTATTATCCGGTTTCTGTATCGGCAGATATTGACTGCTCGTAGAGTGAGGGTTGTGTTCCAGAATATGGATGATCTGCAAGCTTTTGCAGACCGAAAGTTGATCGTTCCGGACCGGACGGTACTAATCAGAAGCTCTGGTGTTGACTTGAAGCGCTTTTCACCACGTCCTAGTCACCCTGATGCTCCACCTGCTCCGGTTGTGTTGTTCGCCGCTAGGCTGCTAGTTGATAAGGGTCTGATTGAATACGTTGAAGCTGCCCGCATCCTCAAAACAAAAGGAGTCTGCGCGACCTTTCAAATAGCAGGTGTCCCAGACACCGGAAATCCATCTTCAATTTCTGAGATGACCTTGGAGCAGTGGCGCAGGGAAGGAGCGGTTGACCTTCTAGGGTATGTAGAGAAGATGGAAAACCCGATCGCCTTATCAACCGTTGTTGTGCTTCCTTCCTACCGGGAAGGTGTGCCTCGGATTTTACTAGAAGCAGCTGCGATGGGGAAACCACTGGTAGCAACGGATGTCCCTGGCTGTCGAGAGGTGGTTATTCCTGGCGAAAATGGCTTTCTGGTTCCAGTTAAAAATGCTCGGCTGCTGGCTAATGCCATTGAGGTACTCCTGAAAGATCCAGATCTGTGCAAAGCAATGGGGGACGCCGGGAGAGAGAAGGTGTTACGTGAATTTGATGACCAGGATGTGGTAAGAAGGACGGTAAAAGTCTACGAAGTAATAGGAGTAAGACTATCAAGCGACATGGCAGCAACTGAGCAATAGCGATTAATTTCTAATTCTTGGAGTTGGTTGAGCAGTGGTTGGTAACGGTAGCCTCACTCACCCGCAGCAAAGGCAAACTGATGAAGATGTTTCATCCCCAGCGCAAAAGATACCATTTTTGTGTTTAGCTAGTTCTGCCTTTATCTTGCTATTAATCGAGATTATTCCTGTGGGAATAGGGATTACTTTCTATCTAAGCACCCTTGCCCCAAGCTATAAACGCTAGGTGGAGAACCAAACTAGGAAAAGTTTATTGCTCAAGTTGTCCAAATTATCTGTTACTGCAAATTTGGGTTTTCCAGGCACGCCGCCTAACCAAACTCGTGAAATTTTTCGTGCAGATGAAATTCCGGAGTGGTGGGTACATCTCGAC
>NZ_JACJOQ010000595.1:0-20168 GCF_014695635.1 Coleofasciculus sp. FACHB-712
TTTGCACAAGAAGCAGGGCAAAAAATAATAACGGTGGAAGTTTATCAGCAAGCTAAACAACAGTTTGGGCAGTAGCAGAATTCGCCCGGAAGTTTAAGGGCGATCGTATTTTCAGTTGAGAGAGCGATCGCGTTTTGTCTCGGTTTTGCCTTAAGTATCGCACTCGTAAATAATTCGTGAAGGCGAGATCCCCGACTTCGAGAGAGAAGTCGGGGATCTGAAGAGCCGAAGCGCAACTCAAATAGGATTGCTATATCAGGCGACACACACCCAGTTGAACGTTTAAAACCCGCTATAGTTGAGCGTTGGATTGGGTGTAGTTGAAAATCCTGTGTTCGGCAAGCTGGTGGTGCCAGGAGTCGTGATTAACCCGCCAGAATTGCTTGTACTGGGAGTGATAGGATAGCTACTCGGCAAGCTGGTGGTGCCGGGAGTCGTGATTAACCCGCCAGAATTGCTTGTACTGGGAGTGGTGGGATAGCTACTCGGCAAGCTGGTGGTGCCAGGAGTCGTGATTAACCCGCCAGAATTGCTTGTACTGGGAGTGATGGGATAGCTACTCGGCAAGCTGGTGGTGCCGGGAGTCGTTATCGCCCCATTTGGCAAGGTTGTATTACTCAGGGGGGCGGGAGACTGATTTTGTTGGGTTGTAGCATCCGGCTGGGTTGTATAGACTCCGAACATCGTTGTCGGATCGGTGGTCGTTGTAGACTGTTTTGCCTCGGTCTTTTTGAGTGAAGAACGCCTAGTCGTGCCAGTCTCCTCAGAAGCAGTTTCCTTGAGAGTAGAGTTTTGATTGAGTTGGGACATGACTGGAATACTGACCAAATAACAGATTCCTAGAAATCCAGCGATGCCAACAAAACCTTTGACTAGATTCTGCCCCGCCGATGACTTTTCTGATTTTGATCTTGTTCGTGGATTCATGGGTGCTTCCTAAATTGAGTAGAGTACCCGCATGGTGAACAAACCTCTCACAACCCCGTAAATCTACCTATCGACTCCCCCTACACTTTAAGGAGTCTCCAAGGAGAAGTGCTATAAAATCAGGGCTATCTTTATCAATCCTTTAAATAAATCGGTTATTCTCGCCCGATCGTAAAGCTTCTGTGAAGTGCCTGTGAAGCGATCGCAGCACGTAAAAAGCCAGGAAATAAATTTCCGGCTTAAAGCTAAAGAAAGCTAAAGCTTACTGGTTAGCCGTTGGTTGACTGACAAAATTCAAGAAGCAAAACTTGCAAGACTCTCCAAAACTCTCAAAACCCAATCTACACGGAAAGATTTGTCAATCAGATAGCGATCGCATCCTCAGCGCTGCTTCACTCGCAACTTTTCCTCCAATTCTTTAGTTTCTCTGTAGCGAACTCGCGCACTTTCTCGTCTGGGTCATTGAGAGAGCGATCGTGCAACAGCGGTATAGTTTGGGGATGGGTGGGATAATTTTTGATAATTATCTCAAGTGCTGTTTGTCGAGGGTTGTATTGCCTGTCTTCCTTACGCTCAAAGGGGTCGTTCAGGGCGCGATCACACAAAAATTCAAACATCCAAGGCTCATCGTTCCAGCAATGGGCTAACATATCTACTGCAAACCATCGCACTATCCAATGCTCATCAGACTGAGCGCAGTATTTGACAATGCTCAAGGTTTCCGGCTGATCTTTCCAACCAAATAACTCATGTAATACTGCCTGTCGCAAGACCTCATTTTCATCAGACTGAGCAAGAGATTTGAGGATGGGTAAAGTATCAGGGTCATCTTTCCATCCACGGGCTAACTCCTCCATTGCTAAGTATCGCAGCTGAGAATAGTCAGATTCAGTATGAGATTTGAGGATGAGTAAAGTGTCGGGATCATCCTTCCAGCCACGAACCAACTGCTTCATTGCTGCATATCGCACATACGGCTCGTCATCAGACTGAGCGTGGGTTTTGATGATGGGTAAAATATCAGGGTCATCCTTCCAGTTACGAGCTAATTCTTGCACCGCTGCACGTCGCAAACTCTCCTCATCATTTGAGAGGGCGCGGGTTTTAAGCCAGCGTAAGGTGTCTGGGTCATCCTTCCAGTTACGGGCTAACGCCTGCACCGCGCTAATACGCAGCCCTGGAAGGTTGTGGTCATCCGATAGAGCGAGGGTTTTAATCCAGGGCAAGGTATCAGGGTGATCTTTCCAGCCATAAGATAACTCGTCAACAGCTGTGTATCGCACCTCCAACTCGTCATCTGATAGAGCGCGGGCTTTGAGCCAGCGTAAGGTATTTGGATCATCTTTCCAAGTTTTAGCTATTGCTGTAACGGCTTTGGTATGAATTTCTCGAACTAGGTTTGCCTCGTCATCCCAGGGTTCGTAAGGGTAATTGAAGTTATATTTAGTTAAACCTTTTAGCTGATTGAGGAGTTGTGTGGCGGTTGCCTCTAGTACCCAGCAATTTCTTACCTCTGAAAGACACTCAGCCGCCAGAAATAGATTGATAAACTTTTCCGCTTCGCCATTCAGAGCTATCAGATCATCAATGATTTGACCACCGAAGCTCGTATCAATCATTCCTACAATCAGCCGCAGCACTTCATGCCAAGACTCATCCTGCCAGTGCTTATCAAAAGCTTCGGTTTTAAGTTCTTCAAGCGTCAAACCCCCTTCAAGCCCCCGTTTCCCAAACTGCTCAACAAACTCACAGGCACAGAAGTATTCCAAAAATGTCCGATGCACAAAGGCATAGTAATCTGCACCCAAAAAACACAAAATAAAGTTACGGTGTCGCAGTTGCTCAATCAGTAACCTAGCAACCGTTCTCGCTTGCTCAACTTCTATAGTTTTCAGATAATCAATCAGAATCTTTTCTAAATCATCTGCTCTAATCAAGTTGCCAGCCAAACCTTTTTCACTAGCTTGCATGTGATAGGCTACCTGACGCAGTATCGCCTGCTTATCTTTATAGTCAATCGTTACCGAATCTACCCTCGGATTTTCTAGCAATTTCTGCTCCACATCCCATTGATGCAGCAGTAATCGCGAGGCTTGGTTGTAAAGTTCTGGTCTATCTCTGGGCAATTCTTGACTGCGGTTGAGTATCGCCATCATTGTCAGCAGCAGAGGATTTCCTGCCAGTTCTCCAATCGCTGAAGAAGTCTCGATTGCCCTTTGCAGTCGCTCCCGCTTCCTAACTTTATCTGCCTCATCGGTGAACGTTAATTCATGCCATCGATAGATAAAATCTTGAATCTGGTCTGACTCTAAATCTTGCAGCATGAAGTGACGAAACTGGGCATCTCGCAACCGTTGCGCTTTGTAGCCAATAATGCGAGAAGTGACCATTACCCGCGCCTTCGGATAATCATTTGTGAAGCGATGAATATCAGTAATTACCTCCTCCCGTTTCGCCGGATCGAATACTTCATCCAACCCATCAAACATTACCAAAACCTTGCCAGCTTTTAGCTGTTCGTGGAGTTCATGCTGATTGAGGCGACAGAAAATTCCACAGCCTTTGTGAAAGAATTCCAGAAAATCCTTGCACTCACTAGAGTCGCGATTGCGAATGTAAGTCCGCAATTCAATCAGCAACGGAATCGGCTGTTCAATGACCGTATTGAGAGGCGTTCTTGCCCAATTCAAAGCGATGTATTGCAACAATGTGGACTTTCCCGAACCCGGATCGCCCAAAATTACAACATAAGGATAAGTTTGAAAGTCATTAACAATATCCAGAACTGAGCGAATAGGCTGTTGATAATAAACCTCTTTGTATCGTTCCCACTCCTGGGGGTCAACATCTGCTTCGAGTTGATTACTCTCCCTCAGTCGTTTTTGATGCTCTTTAGGAATCTCGTAAAGTCGGGGTAAATATTCCTGGCATTCTCGCACGTTTTGTGCTAAAAATATTTGCCATACCTTGAGTTTTTCTCGATAGTCGTAAACACTCGTATCTAAACTATCTAAATTAAGATTCCCGTATCGCTCTTGCAGACCTTCCTGATACCGCCTCAAGTCAAATTCAGTAGGAATTCCAGCTAGTTCTTTAGTGTTTTCTTGAATAGCTTCTATATTTTTTGAGTCAAAGATAACCCGTAATTCAGGCAATTCTCGAATAATCGCTTTAACTTTTTTCCGGTACAGCTTGCCTACCAAATCCCAATCAAATTCTTCAGGTGGCAAAGGTAATAAATTAAGCTGATTCCAAGTTTGAGCTAAGGTTTTTGTATCTAGTGCCTGACAGTCATCTTTAAAAGCACTTCCCAGAATCTCTTTAACCGATTTGTCTTTAATAAATTCCTTTAACGGTTTGGTATATTGCTGCAATTGCTCATCAGTAACGCCTGTATCTTTTAATTCATCCTGTACCAGTTGCAGAAATTCTTTGATAGCCTTACCAGCCGCAACCTGACGAGGGTCTTTTTCCCGTAGCAAAACGTGTTTCAGCGAATCTTTGAAGAAATCTTTAGCAAAGTCTTTTGCTCCCTCCTTTGCCAAATCTTGCACAATGGGGTACACCAGACCCCCGACAGCTTGAGAAACTCCCCAGACCAATAACCAATCCACCATAATACTCACAATCTGCTGAATTCCGTAGACTACGAGTATAGCGAGTGCGTTGTCGCGATCGCCTTCAGCGTGCAATCGAAAGCGCGATCGCGACAACCAATTAGTATGGAGTTGATATCAGATAATTTTGATGCCCAGAGGTTTCTTATGAAAGAAAGCACCATTAACAAGCAAGCGAACATCTCTGCTGAGTCCCCGTTATGGGAAGAACTTGCCGATGAAGCCGCCGCTACCTGCGTCGGGGGAACTACGCTGACGGATCTTTTCGGCGAATTGGATAATGCGATCGCATCATCGCCTTTTTCAGAAGAAGGTAGCCAGTTTGTTGAGGAAAATAGCGGGACTATTCAAGACATCTTTCAAGGTTGGATCAATTATATTGACCTGATTAACAGCCTGGGTTGAAGCCTCTAGCACTCTAGCAATTCTCTATGGGATGGAGTACATAGCCCCACCCCTGCCCCTCCTACAAAGGTCGAGCCATTCAATATTGCCCCTCTCCACGAATGTCGAGCCACTCAATATTGCCCCTCTCCGTTCACGGAGAGGGGTTGGGGGTGAGGTTCCGAATCCCCCTCTCCTACTGCTTTACATAAAATCGCGGGGGTCCGTTACATATCCAGTCAACGCCGAAGCCGCAGCCGTATAAGGCGAAGCTAGATAAATGCCCGCCTCTTTATTCCCCATCCGACCGGGGAAATTGCGGTTAGTCGTAGAAACGCAAATTTCCGGCTCATTCAGACGCCCGAAAGTATCTTTCGGACCACCCAAACAAGCCGCGCAGGAAGGTGCCGCAGGCTCAATACAACCAGCCGCCAAGAAAATCTCTGACAAAGTTTGCCCTTCGTACTTCTGGGTGAATAAGTCTTCGTAGACTTTCTGCGTTGCCGGTACCAAATAAGTAGGAACTTTCACCTGCTGTCCCTTAAGAATACGGGCAGCGTACATAAAATCTGAAGTTTTGCCGCCAGTGCAGGAACCGATATAAACTCGGTCAATCTTGACATCCCGGCATTCCCGCGCCAAAGCACGATTATCTGGAGAATGGGGCTTCGCGACGACCGGCTCTAACTTAGAGACATCATAATGCCGATCCGAGTAGAAACGAGCATCAACATCCGTATAAACTGGCTCGAAAGGCTTATCCGTCCGGGCGCGCACGTACTCAAACGTCGTCTCATCCGGGGCGACAGTGCCATTTTTGCCACCCGCCTCAATCGCCATATTACACAGCGTCATCCGGTCTTCCATCGACAGACCGTTAATGGTAGTACCGGCAAATTCCAGCGCCCGATACGTGGCTCCAGCAACACCAATATCTCCAATGATTTGTAAGATCAGGTCTTTTGCCAACAGGTAATTTGGCATCTCGCCCTCAAAGACAAAGCGCATCGTCGCCGGGACTTTAATCAACAGCTTGCCGGTGCCCATAATGAAACCAGCGTCTGTGTTGCCAATGCCGGTGGCGAACTGACCAAAAGCGCCCGCGTTACAGGTATGGGAATCGGTACCAAACAGCACTTCCCCAGGACGGGTGTGACCTTCTTGTGCTAGGGCAATGTGACAAACACCTTTGTAATCGGGATTGGCTTTAAAGTCGGCTCGGTCGGTGATGTCGTAGAAATATTTAATGTCTTGCTCTTTGGCAAAGTCGCGCAGAATATCAACGTTGCGGTTAGCGCGTTCGTCGGCAGTAAAAATGTAATGGTCTGGAATCAAAACAATTTTTTCTTTGTCCCAGACTTTGGCATCAGCGCCAAATTCGCGCTTGAACACCCCGATTGTACCGGGACCACAAACGTCATGGGTCATTAACAAATCAACGTTAACCCAAATATTCTCCGCCGGTTCGACAATAGCCCGACCAGAGGCACGAGCCAAGATTTTTTCGGTGAGAGTCATCCCCATAGCTATTTTCCTCTTTCCTTGCAAAGACGCGATCGCTTTTATTTGATAATGCCTATTTTCTCCAGCCCTCTGTCATTCTATAACAATGTATTTCAGACAACTAATACTAAGGATAGATGTGGGCTGGATACCTGAAATGTTTTATTATCAACCTTTCCACGATTTTAACCACTCAAATTTATCAGGCAAAACTAAAAATAAGGGTTCAACGTTACTAGAGATAAATCTGAAGATAAATATAAATATTAAAACGCTTGTATTGTAGATTCATCAATCTACATTTATATCCCTAAATATTAATCACTGATTTTTCTGACGTTGTTAGTAAGGAATAATGGGTAATGGGTAATTGGTATAGGTAAAAACTTTTCAGTTCTAGAGACGCCATTATCGCCTCTAAATTTTGAATTCAAGAGCTTTCTTCAACTCAAAACACTCATTACCCATTACCCATTAACCATTACCACTTCAACAGATTAAACTGCTCCATGTCCACCGTCTCGCGGTTGCGATAGATTGACAGCACAATCGCCAAACCCACAGCGGCTTCAGCAGCTGCAACAGTAATCACAAAGACGGAAAAAACCTGACCTTTAATTTCTTGAGGATCGAGAAAATTAGAAAAGGCCATTAAATTCAGGTTGACAGAATTCAGCAGCAATTCAATCGACATCAGCACGCGAACAGCATTACGGCTGGTAATCAAGCCATAGATACCGATGCAGAAGAGGGCAGCGGCTAGCAGTAGAAAATACTGAAGTTCTAGGTGCATGAGTTTTCTTGGTTTCTATGTGTTGGTATCTGCGGGGAGTTTACCGCTTTCGGAGCCGACCGTCAAAAGTTCGCGAGGACGTTCCGGCAACGTTAAAGAGGTTGGTTGAGTTAGCTGAGGTGAAATTTCTTCTGGAATATACTCACGACGTGCCAGAACAATTGCGCCCACCATTGCCATCAACAACAACACAGATGCCAACTCAAAAGGTAGCAAAAAGTCACTGAAGAAATGCAGACCAATCTGCACAATGCTACTTTCAATGGGAGTGGTCAAGACCGCTAAAGTCCAGGGAGTTCTGATCACCATTGTACCCAGAAGCCCAAACAAGCCGATACAGACCAAAGCCGTTGATGCTTGGCGAATCCAGCGATTGCGAATGGGTGCAAAATCTTCCCGCTTGTTTACCAGCATGATGGCAAACAAAATCAGGACGTTAATCGCTCCAACATAAATGAGAACCTGCGCCGCCGCTACAAAGTCTGCATTGAGAAGAAGATACAGCCCAGCGATGCTGACAAAAACTCCACCCAGTAAGAAGGCTGAGTAGACAATATTAGTAAACAGCACCACTCCTAAAGCTGAGCCAATCATCATTAGCGACAGCAGGCCAAACGAAACAATCTGAACGCCTTCAGCTAGATTCATTTTTGTCCTTTGTCAGTAGTCAATCGTTTATTTGTCATTCGTCATTCATCATTAGTTTTTTACAAGTGACTAATGACGAATGACAAATCACTTTTATTTTTCCGTTTTTTGTTCCAGAATTTCCGCTGGAAGCTGACCGGGGCGACGGGAACCTTCTGGCAGGTCGTGCGGGTCCATGACGCCCTTGGGTAGGTAGACAAGTTCGCGCAGCGGCGTCACCATTGGGTCTTGCGTGACTTTGTACGGTAAACGACCCAGTGCCACGTTGTCAAAATTCAATTCGTGACGGTCGTAGGTGCTAAGCTCGTACTCTTCGGTCATTGACAGGCAATTGGTTGGGCAGTATTCCACGCAGTTGCCGCAAAAGATACAAACTCCGAAGTCGATGCTGTAGTGCTTGAGGAGTTTCTTTTTGCTTGCTTTGTCAAACTCCCAATCCACTACTGGCAGGTTGATGGGACAAACCCGCACGCAGACTTCGCAGGAAATGCACTTATCAAATTCAAAGTGAATTCGACCCCGGAAACGCTCGGAAGGAATGAGTTTTTCGTAGGGGTACTGCACGGTAATCGGACGCCGCCGCATATGGTCGAAGGTTACAGACAACCCTTGACCAATATATCGAGCCGCTTGGACGGTTTCTTTGGCGTAATCGCCAACTTGTTTGAGGAACTTAAGCATTGTTCTGTGTCTCTCTCTGATTAGAGAATCGGTTATTGGTGATTGTAGAAAAAGGTAATTTTTCCCACGACTTATTACCGATTACCGATTACCAATTACCCGCCAAAAGCAACGGGAAATGCTAATTTTAGGGCTGCGGTCAGTAGCAGGTTGACTAAAGACACTGGGAGCAGAAACTTCCACCCTAGATCGAGCAGTTGGTCAATGCGAACCCGTGGTACAGTCCAGCGCAGCAGAATCGCTATGAAAACGAGGAAGTAGGCTTTTAGGAGGGTCATGGTGATCCCCAGTGATGCATCAATCACCTGCAACCAGGGACTGGTTTCATTAACTCCTAGCCAGCCGCCTAACATTGAGAGGGGAATCGGAAATTCCCATCCGCCTAGATACAAGATTGCAACTAGCAGGGCAGAGAGGACGAGGTTGACGTAAGAGCCGATATAAAATAGACCGAATTTCATCCCGGCGTATTCGGTCTGATAACCGGCAACCAGTTCTTCTTCTGCTTCTGGCAGGTCAAAAGGGAGTCTTTCGCACTCTGCCAAAGCGGCGATCCAAAAGATGAGGAAACCCACGGGTTGCCGCCAGACGTTCCAGCTGAGGACGCCGTAGCCAGATTGCTGTTCTACGATGTCGATGGTGCTAAGACTGTTGGACATCATCGCGATCGCAAGAACGGAAAGCGCTAGGGGAATTTCGTAACTAATCGACTGCGCTGCCGCCCTTAAACCCCCTAGTAGGGAATACTTGTTGTTTGAAGAATAGCCGGACATCAGCAAGCCAATCGGCTGAATGCTGGAGAGGGCAATCCACAAAAAGACGCCCATTCCGACGTTAGAGATTACCAGGTTTTGCCCAAACGGCACAATCAGGAAGGACAAAAACACTGGGATGACGACGATGATTGGGCCTAGCGTGAATAGCAAGCGGTCGGTCTTGGCTGGGACAATATCTTCTTTGAAAACCAGCTTTAGACCATCGGCGACCGGCTGCAAAACACCTAGTGGTCCGGCGAATTCTGGCCCAATTCGCTGCTGAGCCGCAGCAGAAATCTTCCGCTCCAGCCAGACGACCACTAGCACCCCTACGGTAGCACCAATAATCATCAGAAACATCGGCAGCGGCATCCAAATGGCTTTGGCGGCACCTGCTGGGATGCCCAGATCCCTGAGGGATTGGATAAAAGTTCCTTGTAGGTCAATACCTGGGTTCATGTTTCCCGAACGAAGTAATTACTAGGACAATTCGAGACAAGATGTATCGAATCAATCTATCTGTTCTTTTGTGAAGATTTTTTTCAGCTACACAGCCTAGTATATCGTTGGAGCGCATCCAGCCCAGCGCAGCAAATAAGAAATTCTACTTATCCTTAAGTTAAAGTTTTCTGTGGTCAGGAAGAAGGGAGGCGCGATCGCTTGTTGTGGCGGGTGAAAGTGCGATCGCCTGTGTAATTATCACTGATACTGCTCGAACCAGACGGCTAAATCCGTCGGTGCCGTAAAATCCAACAGCGCCTCACCCAACTCCTCTAATTGAGCGATGGGTATCTGTTGAATCCGGCTCTTGCATCTGTTGGTCAACTGAGGCAACTAATCCCTACGAAGGTCAACCAATTAACAGTAAGCTTCCCCATCTACCCCGATTTTCGGAACCAGCGATCGCTCCTCCCGTCTCCGCCACAAAAAAAGCGCGATCGCTTCTCTATACAATTTTTGTCGGAAGCGATCGCGTTTTTTCGGGTTCTAGATGACTATCGTTGTTCTATAGAAATGTAGCCAGCTTCGCGAGAACCTTTATAAATTTGAGTCGGACGATAGATGCGGTTTTCTCCTAACTGTTCCTTCCAGTGAGCCAGCCAACCAGCAACACGAGCGATCGCAAACACGGGTGTAAACAAATCTGTAGGAATGCCCATCTTTCGGTAAACCAGACCCGAATAGAAATCCACGTTTGGATAAATTCCTTTTTCGCCTAATTTTTCCTCAAGTACCCTTTCCAACTCCACAGCAATGTCGTAATACTTATCGTGACCAAATTTCTCAAACAGTTGTTCTGCCAAGTTTTGGAGAATTGTCGCTCGCGGGTCTTTCACTTTGTAGACGCGATGACCGAAGCCCATAATTTTCGCTTTGCGCTGTAAGGCATCCTCTAGCCACGCACCAACATTTTCCACTGAGCCAATTTCTTCTAACATGGTGATGACTTCTTCATTCGCCCCTCCATGCAATGGCCCTGCCAAAGTTCCCACCGCTGAGGCAACGACTGCGTAGGGGTCGGTCAGGGTTGAAGCCGTCACCCGTGCCGAGAAGGTAGAAGCGTTCATCGTATGTTCTGCATGAAGCGTCAAGCAGACATCGAAAATCCGCGCCGCGAGGGGGTCGGGTTCCCGCTCGTTCAGCATATACAAGAAGTTGGCAGAATAGTCCAAGTCATCGCGAGGGCGCACGGGGTCGTTGCCTTTCCGCATCAGTTGGAACGCTGCCACCATTGTGGGAATTTTTGCTAGGAGGCGCACCACCGCTTCCCGAATGTAAGCAGGGTTATCTAAAGCGCGACGGGAGTAAAACAAACCCAAAGCAGCGGCAGAAGCTTGCAGCGCATCCATTGGATGCCCGGTTTCCGGAAAACACTTCATCATGTCCCGGATGCGATATTTGATCCGCCGATGATAGCGAATTTCACTTTCAAAGGCCTCAAGTTCTTCCTTCGTGGGGAGCGTACCCCAAATTAATAAATACGACGTTTCTAGGAAGGTACTCTTTTCTGCGAGGTCTTCGATGCGAATGCCGCGATATTCTAGTATTCCCTGTTTTCCATCGACATAGCTGATACTGGATTGGGCAGCGGGAATGCCTTCTAAACCTGGTTTATACTCGCAGACAGTCATGTTGCTACGGATTGGGTGAAGGGAACATACTCAAGTTACCTTACCAGAAACCGTTTTTGTAGTCGCTAGTTTTACCAGAATTTCTAAACGGGGATTACAACAGCCACTTGGGTGAGGAAAGCAAAAACATCTGGCTATGACCCACGGGAGACTGGGTTTCTGGAAGGCTTAATCCAATCATGCCTGCTTTTTTCAAAATTAGCGCTTCTTGGGTATCGCCCCATACCAAAATTTCTGCCCAATTTCCCAAGTTAGGTTGATGACCCACCACGGCTAATTGAGATCCACCCGCTCGCCGCCATTCCTCTAACCATCTCAGCCAAGCTTGGATGTCACCCCCAGGAGCTAAGTCGATTGATTCTTCTAGATGGGGACACAAACCGGCGGCGACGAGAATTTTGGCGGTTTGGCGTGCCCTCACTAAGGGACTGGTGAGGATCAGGTCGAAGCGCAGACCAATTTCATCCAGTCGTTTTGCTACTTTAGCGGTTTTCTTGCGTCCCTCATGGGTCAGCGATCGCGCTTCATCTTTGACGTCCTCAGATGGCTCGGCGGCGATTCCGTGGCGGATCAAATAAAGTTTCATAGGTTAATTGCTGATGGAAGAATGGAAGAGTCGCAATTTCCATTCTTCCACTCGCTTTTACTCCCCATGAAGCAGATGGTCTTTTGGGTTGACCAACCGAAGCAGCTTTTGCTTGATTTGGGTGTCAAAAACTTCCCATTTCATCTTGGCGTACTCAGAATTTTCATTGAAGCCGCCCAAGAACCCCATCGGAATTTCAAAGCCACCTGCGGAAAGTCGTCCGCCGCCAAAAAAGCGTCCTTGATTGTCTTGCCCAAAGGCTTCTTTGATAAACTCGTCAGGGTCGAGAGTCAGCTTGCTGGTTCTCAGGGAGCCAATTACGACTTCCAATTCTTCGTCTTCGTCGTGGACGATTCCGTAGACGACAGCCGTGTGGACGTTTTCTTCTGTCACGAGAAAGTCTGCCGCTTGGGGGATGGCATCCCGGTCTTCATAGCGAAGATAGCCAACACCAGCGATAGAGAAGTTATTTTGGACAGTGCGGTTGGTTAGCGATCGCTCGATTACATCCATCACCCGTTTTGAGCGATACGCCTGCAAGACTGCATTCAGCAGCTGGGCGTCATAAAAACGGCTGAGATACCCCGCAGCTAGAAAATCCTCTTCCTGAGCTTGCATCAGCCGGTTCGTGTCTGACCTCAGACCATGCATTAGTGCTGTCGCACATTTTACGTGTTCGCCAATACCGCTATCCAGCTTGAGCAACCCTCCTTGGAGGTACTGGGTTAAAATCGTCGCCGTGGCTCGTGTAGAAGGGCGAATATCCGTAAATTCAGCATGAAGTTCCGTCTGTATACTGTGATGGTCAATCACCACCGTAATCGGGATTCCTGCCTTTTGTACCCAAGGCAGCAATTGACAGGTCGTGCCCTGGTTATCAATCAGAACACAACCCTGATACACCGACAAGTCCTTCTCCTTTTCCTTCAGGCACTGGACGCCCAAGCGTTTTGCGGGTAAGCCTGTAAGTTTAACCAGAGCAATATTTTCTTGGTGGCTGAGAGTGCCAGCGTACACAATTTCGCATTGGATGTTGTACTGCTTGGCAATCAGTTGATACGCCCAAGCACCTGAAAGAGCATCCGGGTCGGGGAAATCTTGCAAAATTACCAGATGGCGATCGCCCCGGTGACGCTCTAAAGTCTGTCGTAGCGATTCCACGATTCTTTCCAGTGGGGGTTCGCTAGACCCTCTAGCTGAATAATTACCAGATCCATTCACTGTCTGTGTGGGAGCCGCCTCTGTTAGTTGAATTTCAACCACAGATTCCGAATCTGGCTTGGTGTCTATAGGCTTTGACTCGGCGGCGATTGGAGAACCATTGAGAGGCTTGAGCAAATTAGATCGCATATTATGGATAATGCAGGTGTGCAAAGCTATAAAATTAGTATTCCAGTTGCTGCAACAGTCTCTCTCCTCACGCTTCCTGCCAAGTATTTGACAGATTCAGTCAATCGCCCAAAGGGCAAAAAAAGCGCAGTACAGAAACCCTTGTAAATGCCGCGAAAGCTCGCCTCTTTACTGCGAAAACAGGTTTCCAGAGACGCCGTGATTACGCTTGTCTTGATATAGAGCTACCTATTCATAGATCTTGACAAAAAAACTGGTAAACGACACTCCCCCTGCGGTCGCGTTTTCCGGTCTTGACCTTTTACAGTTGCGCTCTTGCTCTTTCATGGCTACCGATTGGCAATGAGGGGTTAAGGAAGAGTGCAATGTTCCTCTGCCCCCAGTACTAGGGGCACCACCCGTACTTGCCAGTCTCTTGACTAGCCAAATTTTAAAACCCCCCGCAGTTGATTTAAATGCAGGGGGCTAAAGGCCGATCACATATTTTTTCCACTCCTGATGCGTACCACTTTTGAGGTGTTTCGCAACTTCAAAGTGCAGACTACTGTAAGGCTTGCGAGGCGGCTGCCGCAAAATCATGTTTGCTTCCTTGGGGGTGCGGCTGCCTTTATTAACATTGCAGCGCACGCAGGCGGTGACAATGTTTTCCCAGGTATCGCCGCCGCCACGAGAGCGGGGAATTACATGATCGAGCGTTAAATCGTCCCCGGTATAACCGCAATATTGACAAGAATGACTATCGCGGTGGAGGATATTTCGACGAGTCAGGGGAATTTCCTTATAAGGAACCCGGACATAGTAGCGCAGCCGAATAACCGTCGGGAGTGGAAACTCTGAGTAGACGTATTTGCCGTTGTGTTCAACCCGCTCTGCTTTCCCTTTGATCAACAAGACAGCAGCCCGCCGCCAGCTGGTGATGTTGAGCGGTTCATAAGAGGCGTTTAACACCAGAACCTTGCCCATAGGGTGATTGAGATATTGAGAAGATTTTTCCAGATGGTAACACAGTTAACCCAAACGCTGTCAGGGTCAAGAGATAGAGAGGGAGTAGGAGAGCATTCCTGTTTTCATTCAAACCTCAGACCTCACTCCTCAGCCTGCCGATTTCAGACCTCAACACTGCTATACGACAGCTTCTAACAGTTCTCTTAAGAGAAAACTATAGTTGAATAACACTTAAATTTTGTCTTTGAGTCCCGAAAATGCTTCTTCAACATTCCGTCTTTACATTAACTTTTTCTAATCGTTGCTATAAACGTGACTTATCCTTTAAATTAATTTTTTTTAAAGATAAAAAATCAATTTAAAAATATAAAAACTAATAACTGTATCAATAGATTTTTCAAGCGTTCTCTTATCGCAATCCTAATTTCAGTTGGAAGATGCCAGCCTTTCAGAACTCCGGCTGCTATAGGAAGTCGGGATTTTTTTTGCTTTGACGTTGCATGAAATTAGGCGAGCAATGCCTACCTGCCATACTTTTCGGGCACCCTGTTAAGATAGTACGGTTTCTAGGGGTAAAGAGATTGGTAGTTCTATGGTCATTGCCTTTGACATACTTTGACATAGATGATACCCCGCGCCTTAATCAGATGAAAGAGCATACTACTCAGCATTCACCCGCTTCTTGATGTAGGCTGAGAAGTCCTGTACGGGCGGCAATCATGCTAAAAAGCGCGCTGTGTAAAAACTTGCTACCCGCATGAATGTGACGTCTGCGTGACAGGCGTCACATTCATGCGGTATCCAGCCTCACTAAGTCATGAGGCGACTATCATACGCTATCAAGGTTTTCAATCACCAAATCCTCTAAAGAAAAAGTTTACATTTAGAATAAAGAATTCTCGATAGCACAATGCAAGTTCAAGCAACCAGTAAGCACTCAAGAGTTCTTAAGACATCCACACTTAAGGATGTCTTATTAGATACTCATCAGACTGAACCACTCATTAATTCAAACAAGCTGGTGCCGAAGATTCCAGATCCTCAGGAAATAATTTGTCAGTTTTTTTTGGACATTGTTAAACAATGGGCACCAGATTTAGTTCTGTATGAGTTTAAAACTTTATTTATTAATCCAGTCAAGGCGATTGGTTCAGCACATCTGCAAGCACTTAAAACAATTGTTGATTCTAAAAACGAAGAAGAATTTAAAAATACATTAAAGCGTTCTTGTTATATTCTTCTCAATAACTGGATATTGGCTCGCCACTACCAAGCCTTAAAAGATTTAATTCAATTAATTTCTAATTCTGCTAACTGTGATAGCATCTCATCTCCAAGTGTAAAATGTCTAAAAGCTTGGCTTGCAGATTTCGTTAATAGCCAAGATTACGAGGAGCTTAAGCTATTTGTTTCTAGATATGAAAATCGAGAGCAAGACCATTGGAAGAGCCGTTATACATCTTATTTGTTAGCGCCTCAGTATGTTAATAAGAAAAATTCTGAAGAACAGCGCCAAGCTGCTAAAGGCTTATCAAAGCAGTTGAAAGACCAGTTTAAGTTTGATCTGGCAATGTACACAGCTCATTCTGAGTCTAGGGGATTTAACAATAAGAAAAACCAAAATCCTACGGCTTTGGGCGATCAAGCACTCCGTTTAGTTAAAAAAGTTATCGCTAGACGCGGAATGTTTAGCTATGAAAACATTGCAAATATTTTTTTAAAACAAACCAAAGAATTGAAATACAAGCATTTTAAACAAGGCTTGCTAAAATATTTATTTTATTCGACTGAAAGTCAAGGTCAGGTAGAGACTTTAAAAACTAATTTGTGGAAAATATTAGAATTTATCTATAAAGAGGCTGATGAAGAAGAGATCAATAGCCTTCTGCTGATTAAAACCTGTAAACGGGTAATTGAATGTTTAACGATCAAGAATAATGGAGAACCTTCTTCTCTGTTCGTTTCATTAGCTTCTGAAGGAAAATCAGTTACTCTAGCAATCCTACTGCTGAAAATTATTCTAATTTGTCCTCCCACTCGGACTCATTTAGAAGTTTGTTTGGCTAAATTGATTCAATACTATGAAGAATATTCGCAAGAAGAATGTTCTTGGGTAATTAACTTTTTAGAAGTAATCAGAATTACTTTAACAATTTATACAGAAAATGTTCAATTCGATTTAGTCAATATGGAGGAAGATAGTCTCTCTCCGTCGGATAGTATGGATGGGAAGGGTTATCGAGTTTTTTCTCGGAAGTATCGGAAATAAACGGAAACTTGGTAGTGGCTCTAGAGGGCTACCTGTTTAAAGCGGGATGGTGGAACTTACTTCAATACTAATTTTTCCTTGTGATGCTAGCCATCAGAAATCCCAACCCTCTTCACAGAAATCCCAACCCTCTTCACAAGGGAGCAAAAAGAAAATCGTAAGTGTAGCGCCAGTAAAATGAATGGGTATAAGTTGGTAAACCTGTAGAGCTAGCGTTAGTAGACCTGTAGAGCGATCGCATCTACGTAGCGAGTCTCAAAAAATTACTCCACCAGGCTACAAAAAAGGGGCGATTGATGAATCACCCCTACCTGTGTGTTGATTTATACCATTTTGTTGTAGATCTGCCGCTTGTGCCAATTTTGAAGTTATGTTGCGGCGCTTGTTTGGTCGTCCAAACCCCCAAATCTAAAATCCAAACGAGGATTAATGGCTTGACGAAGCAAGCGGTTCCCCACCTGGGGTGCGTAACTCTTCCACCATTTCCTGTATTTCCAGCGGCGGTGGCGGAGTTAGACGCGAAACAACCCAGGTGACAACAAAGTTGATCGCCATGCCCAAGGTGCCAATTCCCTCAGCAGAAACGCCGAAAAACCAGGGTGACATTCCATAAAATTTGACACCCGCAATGTAGGAAATGGTAAAGATAAGACCGACTAACATCCCGGCGATCGCGCCTTCCCGATTTGTCCGCTTGTCGAAGATACCTAAAATGATGACTGGGAAAAAGCTGGCTGCGGCTAAACCAAAGGCAAAAGCCACCACCTGCGCCACAAAACCGGGGGGATTGATGCCGAAGTATCCGGCAATTGCGATCGCAAACCCGACCATAATTCGACCCACCATCACTCGCAGCGATTCTGACGCACCGGGATTAATGATGCGGTAGTAGATATCGTGAGCAACCGCACTAGAGATTACCAAAAGCAAGCCGGATGCGGTAGACAGCGCCGCCGCTAATCCTCCCGTCGCCACCAAGCCGATCACCCAAGGAGCGAGTTTTGCCACTTCTGGCGTCGAGAGAACGATAATATCCGGATCGATGCCGATCTCGCTGGTGGCTTTATCGGGCGTCAGCTGAATCCGCCCATCCCCGTTCTTATCTTCAAAAGTAAGCAGCTTGGTGTTTTCCCACTTGTTCACCCAGTCGAGTTGATGAATTTCCTGAATCGTCTGGTTGTGCAAACTGTCGATCAGGTTATAACGGGCAAACGTTGCGAGCGCGGGGGCGCTAGTGTAGAGTATCGCGATAAATAGCAGCGCCCAACCCGCTGAGTAACGCGCCGCACGGACATCAGGAACTGTGTAAAAGCGCACGATGACATGGGGAAGTCCCGCAGTTCCCACCATCAAAGCAATGGTGGTAAACAAAACATCCAGCATCGATTTGTTGACAAACGGTTTGGTGTATTCCTGAAAACCGAGGTCAACCTGGATTTGGTTTAATTTCGGGACAATATCGCTAAAAGGGAACGCCAGTTGGGGGATCGGGTTGCCGGTGAGCAGCATGGCGATCGCGATCGCGGGAATCAAGTAGGCAATAATCAACACGCCGTACTGTGCCACCTGAGTCCAGGTAATCCCCTTCATTCCCCCTAAAACGGAGAAAAAGCCGACAATCACCATCCCAATGATCACGCCAGTGCTTACATCCACTTGCAAGAAGCGGCTGAACACAATTCCCACACCCCGCATCTGTCCAGCGACGTAGGTCATGGAAACAAAAACTGCCGCCACAACTGCCACTAAACGGGCGACATTGGAGTAATAGCGATCGCCCACAAAGTCCGGCACCGTATATTTACCGAACTTCCGCAAATAGGGAGCCAGCAACAACGCTAGCAGAACATAGCCACCCGTCCAACCCATCAGATAGATCGAGCCATCGTAACCCAAGAAGGAAATCAACCCTGCCATTGAGATAAACGACGCCGCCGACATCCAATCTGCTGCTGTTGCTGCACCGTTGGCGATGGGTGGAACTCCACGTCCCGCCACGAAAAAGCCTGCACTTTCTTTAACGCGGGACTGCCAACCGATGTAGAGGTACCCAATGAAAGAAAGACTAACCAATAAAATAGTCCAGATTTCAACTGACATTCTTTCTCTCACTCATCGATATCGTATTTGCGATCGAGCTTGTCCATCTGCACGGCGTAGATGAAAATCAGCCCTACAAAGACAAAAATAGAACCCTGCTGTGCCATCCAAAAGCCGAGGGGAACGTTACCAAAACGCACCGCATTCAATGGCTCAACTAACAGAATGCTAAAAACGAGGGATACTAGCGCCCAAACGATCAAAAGATTCCGAATTAAAGCAGTATTGGCTCGCCAGTAAGCCTGACGTTTATCTTGATGCATAGATTTTTGCGGTTGCCAGAACCTCAAAAGAGAATAACTTGATTAGATTATCAGGAGTGGACGCGATCGCGCTCTTTTGATGCAGCCACCTAGCAGCGAAACATCTCGTAAAACTAAACGTAAAATCCCGGAGGGAGATAACTTCAGTTCCTACAAAATCCGGGTTTTTGAAGATTTACACTTACCTGCTCAGCGTATACCGCAATACTCCAGCTTCTTAAACTTAGGAAGTGGCAGAAAATCTGCGATCGCTTCCGAGTAAATACATAAATTGGGATTCTAAAAACAAAATGCAAAATTTTGTAAGAATTGGGATGAATACTCTGCATCATTAGTCGGAAGCGATGGGAATACTAATAAAAGATAACGGGGAGTAAACATCCAAGAGGGCTACTGTGAACAATCCCAAGCATCCAAGCGAACCGACTGAGCCGCTGGCGAAAGCAGAGTCCGAACTCAATGCATTTTTTAACCTGTCCCTCGATCTCTTAGGCATTTGCGGGCAAGATAGGTACTTCCAGAAACTCAACCCCGCCTGGGAGAGCGTTTTGGGCTGGACGCTGGAAGAATTGATGTCGCGCCCTTGGATTGAATTTGTCCATCCAGATGATGTTAATGCAACGCTAACCGCATCCGGAGAATCTGCTGACAATGCGATCGCTCATTTTGAAAATCGCTATCTCTGCCAGGATGGCAGCTATCGATGGCTGTCTTGGAGAACGTTACCGCATCAAAATGGATGCTTCTATGCAGTTGCCAAAGATATCACCGAGCATAAAGCCGTTGAGTTAGAACTACAACAACTCACCGCCCAAGTTAAGCAACAATCCACAAACCTCGACCAAATTCTCTCAGCTTCTCCAGATCGGATTTATCTGATCGATAGAGCGGGAAAATATGCCGATACTAGCGTTGCAGGTGCCAAGGCACTGGGGTTCCAGCGTAGTGACATAGTAGGGAAGACATGGCAAGAACTCGGCTTGCAACCGGAAAATATGGGGTCAATTGAAGCGCACCATCAGACAGTATTTTCTACTGGGCAACCGATGACTGGCGAAGCTTACCTTCCCGCCATCGAGGGTTTCAGGCACTACGAGTACAATAGACCTCTTGCACGAATCAGCTAACCAGAGCTAGCTCAAAGTTGATGATGCCTGCGAGTAGATGCACTCGGCGCGTAAAGTGCCGCCGTCGATTCCGATAGCGCTCAGCCAA